>NZ_JBFRFV010000005.1:0-287493 GCF_052115005.1 Massilia sp. 2TAF26 | reverse complement strand
TGACCGTTACTCATTGCTGAGCAACGTTATACTTTTTGTGAACATTTGATAATTTAAGCATTCAGCACCCCGAAGGATGCTGGCACTTCATCAAACGCCCACACTTATCGACTGTTGATTGTTAAAGATCGTATTCGGTACTGCCTTGCCGCATCCGGCGAATCGTTTTGTTCGTCAGCAGCAGAGAAGCGAGATTATGCAGTGTTTCGCAGTGTTCGTCAACTTCTTTTTGCTTCGTGCCTTTCGGACACACCTCGGTGAAACTGCCGTAAAAACTTGAATCGGCGGTCGTATTCAACGAGGGACCGAATGATAGCAAAGCCCCGGCAGCCCCGCAAGGCCCGCACATGCAGCGCCACACTGCAGACGCGCGCCGGACCGGTACAATGCACGCTTTGCCGTCCCGATTTCCGATCCGCACCGCCATGACCATCCTGCTCTCCACCCTCAACGCCCGCTATGCCCACGCTTCGCTGGGCCTGCGCTACCTGCTGGCCAATATGGGAGAGCTGCAGGAGCAGACTGCGCTGATGGAATTCGTCATCGGCGCCAAGACCACCGAAGTGGTCGAACGCCTGCTGGCCAGGAAGCCGCGCATCGTCGGCTTCGGCGTCTATATATGGAACGTCGAGGAGACGACCAGGGTCGTCGCCATGCTCAAGCGCGTCGCCCCCGAGGTGACGGTCGTGCTGGGCGGTCCCGAGGTCTCCTACGAAACGGACAAGCAGGAGATCGTCCGCCTGGCCGACTACACTGTCACCGGCTGGGGCGATGTCAGCTTCCCCAAGCTGTGCGGCGAGATCCTGCACGGCCCGAAGCCGATCATGAAAGTCCATGCCGGCGTCCAGCCGCCGATGGCCGACATCGCCCTGCCCTACTCTTTATATAGCGACGAGGACATCGCCCACCGCACCATCTACGTGGAAGCCTCGCGCGGCTGCCCTTTCAAGTGCGAGTTTTGTCTCTCGTCTCTGGACAAGACCGCCTGGCCCTTCGGCATCGACGGCTTCCTGGCCGAGATGGAAGGTCTTTACCAACGCGGCGCCCGGCTGTTCAAGTTCGTCGACCGCACCTTCAACCTGAACGTCAAGACCAGCCAGCGCATCATGCAGTTCTTCCTCGACAAGATCGCTGCCGCGCCAAACGATCCGGTCTATGCCCACTTCGAGCTGGTCCCCGACCACCTGCCGGAAGCGCTGAAGACGACCATCGCACAATTCCCGCCGGGCGCCCTGCAGTTCGAGATCGGCATCCAGAGCTTCAATCCCGAGGTGCAGGCGCTGGTGAGCCGGCGCCAGGACAATGCCAAGGCCGCGGACAACATCCGCTGGCTGCACGAACACTCGCACGCCCACCTGCACGTCGACCTGATCGCCGGCCTACCGGGCGAGGGCGTCGACAGCTTCGCGCGCGGCTTCGACCACCTGGTATCGCTCGGCCCGCACGAGATCCAGTTCGGCATCCTGAAGCGCCTGCGCGGCACGCCGATCATCCGCCACACCGAGCCTTACGGGATGGTGTTCGATCCCTACCCGCCCTATACCGTACTGGCCACCGACCGCATCGACTTCCCGACAATGCAGCGCCTGGTGCGCTTTGCCCGCTATTGGGACCTGGTCGCCAACTCCGGCCGCTTCGCGCATACCGTCAAAGCGCTGCTGGGCGAGACGCCCTTTGCGAACTTCATGGCCTTCTCCGACTGGATGTACACCCGGACCGACGCCACCCACCGCATCGCCCTCGACCGCCTGGCGAAGCTGGTGCAGGAATGGCTGCAACTGAAGGGCATGAGCGAGGATGCGGCGAAGGCGCTGCTGGCCAGCGACTACGCCGGCAATGTCGACAAGCCGGCCGGCCAGTCCGCGCACAAGCAAAAAGCAGCCGCCGCCGCGCCCGAACGCCAGGTCCGCCACCTGGCCGCCTGAGGACGCCGGCACAGGCACGTTACCGCCGCGCGTGTGGCACCTCCTGCGATTCTCTTTTACACTGCCGTAATGCAGATTGAAAATGCGCCAACATTAACTATCGAACATCCCAGCCCGGAGCAGAGGCCCGCTGGGACGGAGCAGTCCGTGGTGGCGCGCGGCGTATGGCAGGTCCACGCGCTGGCCAGGCGCGGCGCCATCAAGAGCATCAACAAGACCCTGGCCGGACTGGCCGGCAAACCCTCGCTGGCCTGGGACCTGTCGGAAGTGACGAGCCTCGACCACATCGGCGCCCAGATGTTCTGGAGCGCCTGGGGCAAGAAGCGTCCCAGCCACCTGACGCTCGACCCGAAGCAGGAAGAACTGTTCGCGCGCCTCGAGCAGGCCAGCGGCATCGAGCTGCCGCGGGTGCGCACCAGTCCCTTCAACTGGGTGATCAGGCTGGGTTCGGGCGTGCTGTCCTTCTTCGAGCACATGAAGGCGGTGGTGATCCTGATCGGCCAGGTGGTGCAGGACGTCGGCCGCTTCATCCGCAATCCAGGCACGGGGCCGTGGAAGGAAATCTCGGCCAACATCTACCATTCCGGCTTCCAGGCCCTGGGCATCACCGCCCTGGTGGGCTTCCTGATCGGGATCGTGCTGTCCTACCTGTCGGCGCAGCAGCTGCGCATGTTCGGCGGTGACATCTACCTGGTCAACATCCTCGGCATGGCGATCATCCGCGAACTCGGGCCGCTGCTGGCGGCGATCCTGGTCGCCGGCCGCTCAGGCTCCTCGATCACGGCCCAGCTGGGCGTGATGCGGGTGACCGAGGAACTCGACGCCATGCTGGTGATGGGCATCTCGCACGGCTACCGCCTGATCATGCCGAAGGTGATCGCACTGGCGATCGCGATGCCGCTGCTGGTGGTCTGGACCGACTCCATGGCCCTGCTGGGCGGCATGCTGGCGGCCAAGGTCGAACTGAGCCTGTCGCTGCGCTACTTCATCCAGAAGCTGCCGTCGGCGGTGCCGATAGTGAACTACATGATCGGCCTCGGTAAGGGCATCGTGTTCGGCATGCTGATCGCCCTGACCGCCTGCCACTTCGGCCTGCGCATCAAGCCGAACACCGAAAGCCTGGGGCGCCTGACCACGACCTCGGTGGTCACCGCGATCACCGTCGTCATCATGGCCAACGCCGTGTTCGCGATCGTCTTTTCCGGCGTGGGGTTCAGCTGATGGACAAGACCCAAACCCAGACCCTGAATCTCAAGCCCGACGAAAAAGTCGGACCGCCGGTGGTCCAGATCCGCAACCTCTGGACCCGCTTCGGCCGCACCGTGGTGCACCAGGACCTGAGCCTCGATATTTACGCGGGCGAGATCCTGTCCATCGTCGGCGGCTCGGGCACCGGCAAGACCGTGCTGCTGCGCCAGATGCTGGGTCTGGAACACCCGTCGAGCGGCACGGTGACGGTGTTCGGCGAGGACGTCAGCAGCGCCAGTCCGGAACAGCTGCAGCGTATGCGCAACCACTGGGGCATGCTGTTCCAGCAGGGCGCCCTGTATTCGGCGCTGACGGTGTTCGACAACATCGCCCTGCCGCTGCGCGAGCTGCGCGCCCTGCCCGAGGACGTGATCCGCGATGCCGTGCTGCTGAAAATGAACATGGTGGGCTTGGGCCCGGGCGACGCCAACAAGATGCCGTCCGACCTGTCGGGCGGGATGATCAAGCGCGCCGCGCTGGCGCGCGCGCTGGCGCTCGAGCCCCAGCTGCTGTTCCTGGACGAGCCCACCGCCGGCCTGGATCCCGACCTCTCGGACACCTTCGTCGAGCTGATCCAGACCCTGCACAACGAGCTGCACCTGACCGTGGTGATGGTCACCCACGACCTCGATACCCTGTTCGCGCTGTCCTCGCGCATCGCGGTGCTGGCCGAGAAGCACGTGCTGGCGGTCGGCCCCGCATGCGACGTGCTGCGCGTGAAGCATCCCTTCATCAAACAATTTTTCCTCGGCCCGCGCGGCCAGCGGGCGCTGGAAGTGCTGGAAGAGCGCTACGCCGGAAAGGAAACGGAAGACTGACATGGAAAACAGATCGTATGCCCTGATGACGGGCTTCTTCACGGTCGCGCTGCTGGTGGCGGCCATCCTGGTCGGCCTGTGGCTGAACCGCGACCGCACCCAGATGCATCCCTACGAGATCGTCACCACCCAGACCATTCCGGGCCTGAACCCGCAGGCCGCGGTGCGCTACCGCGGCCTCGAGGTCGGGCGCGTCGACGACATCGTGTTCGACCCGCGCGTGACCGGCCAGATCCTGATCAGGCTGTCGATCGCCGACGGCGCGCCGGTCACCACCACCACCTTCGCCTCGCTCGGCTACCAAGGTGTGACCGGGATCGCCTTCATCCAGCTCGACGACGACCGCACCGGCTCGCCCCTGCTGCAAAGCGACAAGGGCCATGTGGCGCGCATCCCGCTGCGTCCCGGCCTGCTGGACCAGCTGGAAAAGCGCGGCCTGTCCATCCTCGAGAAGACCGAGCAGATCACGAACAGCCTGAACAGCATCCTGAGCCAGGAGAACGCCGACAAGATCACCGGCGCCGTCGACAACATCAGCAAGGCGGCGCAAGCCTACGGCGAGATCCCGAAACAGCTGCAGCCGACGCTGGCGCGCATGCCGGAACTGACCGCCAAGCTCGATCGCACCATGACTTCGGTGAACGAGCTGTCCACCAGCGCCAACAGCGCGGTGCGCAACTACGACCGCCTGGCCACCAACCTGCAGGCCCCGGGCGGCCCGATCGACCGCGCCGCCGGCGCCATCGCCTCGCTCGAAGGCGTGACCTCCGACCTCGAGATGCGCACCCTGCCGCACCTGGTCGAGATGACCGACGAGGCCCGCATCTCGCTGCGCGCCGTCCGCCGCACGGTGACGAATATCGGCGACCGTCCGCAGAGCATCCTGTTCGGCGCGCCCAGGGCCCAGCCAGGCCCCGGCGAACCCGGCTTCGTCCCACCGACCAAATGACCCATGAGGAAACCGTGACCCTGCTCAGTGCAACCCTACTCAAGCACCGTCTCATCGCCCTGGCCGCCGCCGCGCTGCTGCTCGCCGGCTGCGCCTCGCAGAAGGGCGAGCCGACCACCCAGTTCGACTTCGGCCCGGCCATGCAGTCCGCTTCCCAGGCACAGGCGCAGGCTGCGGCGCCGATCGGCGCGATCGTCGTCACCGACATTACCGGCTCGAGCGCCCTCGAGAACGAGCGCATGTTCTACCGCCTCAGCTATGCCGATGCCCTGCAGGCGCGCAGTTATGCGAACAGCCGCTGGACCGCGAACCCGCTGCAGATGATGACCCAGCGGATGAAGACCCGGATCGCGCAGGCGGGCGCCAAGGTGCTGTCCGAAACCGACGCCTCGAACGGGGTTCCGATCCTGCGTATCGACGTCGACGAATTCATCCACAACTTCAGTGGCGCGGCGCAGAGCGAAGGCCAGGTCGCGCTGCGCGCCTCGGTATTCCAGGGCCACGTGCTGGTCGACCAGCGCAGCTTTGCGCGCACCACCCCCGCAGGCACTGCGGATGCCGCCGGCGGCGCGCGCGCACTGGCTGCCAGCACGGATGCCATCGCGGTCGACATCGTGGCCTGGCTGGGTACGCTGAACCTGAACCTGAATCGCCGATGACCGGGACGCAAGACCAGGGCAGGCCGCGCGCATCGCCGGTTGCACGCGCCGCGCTGCTGGCCTACCTGCTGCTGATCGTCTACGCGAGCTGGTTTCCGTTTTCCGGTTGGCGCAGCAGCGGCCTGTCGCCGTTCACCTTCCTGAACCTGCAGCCGCAGCGCTACTGGACCGGCTTCGACGTCATGGTCAACATCGTCGGCTACATGCCGCTCGGTGTGCTGCTGGTGCTGTCCCTGCATCCGCTGGTGCGCGGCGTGTGGGCGGTGGCGGTGGCGGGCCTGACCGGCATCCTGGTGTCCGGCACCATGGAGACGGTGCAGAACTACCTGCCCAGCCGGGTGCCGTCGAACCTCGACCTGCTGACGAATTCGGCCGGCTGCCTGGCCGGCGCGGTGCTCGGGCTGTTCTTCGCCCCGCTGCTGCTCGACCATGGCCGCCTGCAGCGCCTGCGCCAGCGCTGGTTTGCCGCCTACGCCAGCCAGGGCCTGGTGCTGGTCGCGCTGTGGCCGCTGGCCCAGGTCTATCCCCAGGGTTACCTGTTCGGCAATGGCCAGATCCTGCCGCTGCTGTCGGAATGGCTGTCCGACTGGCTCGATGCCGACATCGACCTGGTGAGCATGATCCGCGGCGGCGCCGGCATGACGGTCGAACAGTACTGGCTGTCGGAGATCGTGATCACGGCCTGCGGCATGAGCGGCGCCGCCCTGACCCTGCTGTGCCTGGCCCGGAGCGGCGCGCCCAGGCTGTGGCTGATGCTGGCGCTGGTCTTCACCGGCATCGTGGTTAAGACCCTGGCCAGTTCGCTGTTCTTCTCGCCGGATAACGCCCTCACCTGGATCACGCCCGGCGCCCAGGGCGGCTTTTTGATCGGCCTGATCATGCTGGCCGGCCTGGCCTTCGCGCCCCCGGTGGCGCAGCGCCGCCTGGCCGTGGTAACCCTGGTGCTGTCGCTGATCGTGGTGAACACGATCCCGGCGAATCCTTATTTCGTCGCCACCCTGCAGGCCTGGCAGCAGGGTAAATTCCTGAACTTTAACGGCGCCGCCCAGTTCCTGGGCATGGCCTGGCCCTTCATCGCCCTGTGGTTCCTGCTGCTGCCTTCGCACCGCCTGAACCGCTCCTGACGGGAGAAGGGCGTATCATAGCGGGCAGCTATAGCCCCATCCGGACCCATTCGAGAACGACATGAGCGACGACAAACCCTTTTACGAACACCACGTCTTCTTCTGCATGAACGTGCGCGAAGGCGAAGGCTGCCGCCCCAGTTGCGGCAAGCACGGCGCCGAAACCGCCCAGAAGCATGCCAAGAAGCGCATCAAGGAACTCGGCCTGAACGGCCAGGGCAAGGTGCGCATCAACCAGTCCGGCTGCCTGGACCGCTGCGAGGAAGGCCCCGTCGTGGTGGTCTACCCGCAGGGCACCTGGTATACCTATGTCGATACCTCGGACATCGACGAGATCATCGACCGCCACCTGATCAAGGGTGAAGTGGTCGAGCGCCTGAAAATCTGATCTGCCTTAGCAAGCAATGAACAAGCATTCGCAAAAGTTTTACCTGACCGGCCACGCCGGCAAGATGGAGTGCCTGCTGGACGAGCCGGAAGGTGCGCCGGGAAGCGCACCCCGCGGCATCGCCCTGGTGGCCCACCCGCACCCGCTGTACGGCGGCACGATGGAGAACAAGGTCGCGCAGACGCTGGCGCGCGCCTTCGTCGGCCTTGGCTACGTGACGGCCCGCTTCAACTTCCGCGGCGTCGGCGAATCCGAAGGCACGTATGACGACGGCCGCGGCGAAGTCGACGACATGCAGGTCATGTACGAGCACATGACGGAACAGTACCCCGGCCTGCCGGTGGCGCTGACCGGCTTCTCCTTCGGCACCTTCGTGCAGGCCCAGCTGCAGCAGCGCCTGGAAGCGCAAGGCCGCCCGGCCGAGCGCCTGGTGCTGGTGGGGACCGCGGCCGGCAAATGGCCGATGCCGCCGGTCCCGGCGGACACCATCCTGATCCACGGCGAACTTGACGATACGATCACATTGCAGCAGGTGTTCGACTGGGCGCGCCCGCTCGACATCCCCGTCACCGTGATTCCGGGCGCCGACCATTTCTTCCACCGCAAGCTCGTTCATATTAAAAATCTTGTCGCGCAATTGTGGCGACGTGACATTTGAAGCGATCACTGGCCTATAATGGTCCGTCTTTGTTTTAGGCAATGCTCTTGAGCATTGCCTATGCATCACCATCCACTGATCACCTCGTTTGCTCCCATGAAAAAGTTAATCGCGGCCCTCGCCGCCAGTGCCCTCCTGATGTCGGCCGCCAATGCGCAGCAAGTGCCGGCCCCACAAATCGCCGCCCGTTCGTGGACCCTGCTGGATGTCACCAGCGGCCAGATCATCGCTTCGCAGGATGCGGACATGCGCATCGAGCCGGCTTCGCTCACCAAGGTCATGACCGCCTACGTCGTCTTCGGCGCCCTGCGTGACAAGAAGATCACGCTGGACCAGAAGGTCAATGTGTCGGTACGCGCCTGGAAGGTCGACGGCAGCAGCTCGAAGATGTTCATCGACCCCGCCACCCCGGTCTCGATCAACGACCTGCTGTACGGCCTGATGGTCCAGTCGGGTAACGACGCGGCGGTGGCGCTGGCCGAAGCCGTGGCCGGCGACGAAGGCACCTTCGCGCACCTGATGAACGAACAGGCCCAGCGCATGGGCATGAAGAACACGAAGTTCGCCAATCCGCACGGCCTGCCCAGCCCGGACAACTACTCGACCGCGCGCGACCTGTCGATCCTGGCCTCGCACGTGATCAAGGACTTCCCCGAGTTCTACAAGATCGACTCGGTCAAGGAATTCACTTATAACAAGATCAAGCAGCAGAACCGCAACCGCCTGCTGTGGCTCGACCCGACCGTGGACGGCATGAAGACCGGCCATACCGAAGCCTCGGGCTTCTCGATGATCGCTTCGGCCCACCGCCCGAACGGTACGGCCGGCGAGCGCCGCCTGATCTCGGTGCTGTCCGGCGCCACCTCCGACGGCAACCGCACCGCCGAAAGCCAGAAGCTGCTGAACTGGGGCTTCCAGAACTTCGACACCGTCAAGCTGTACACCAAGGGCCAGGCGATCGCCACCCCGGAAGTGTGGAAGGGCTCGAAGTCGACCGTGAAGATCGGCTTCCCCAACGACGTGCTGGTGACCGTGCCGAAGGGCGTCGCGCAGAAGATGAAGCCGGTCCTGGAGCGCAAGGATCCGCTGGTCGCCCCGCTGGCCCTGAACGGCCGCGTCGGCACCCTCAAGATGATGGTCGACGGTAAACCGCTGCTGGCGCTGCCGGTGGTGTCGCTGGAAGAGGTGTCGGAAGCCTCGATCTTCGGGCGTGCCTGGGACTCGATGCGTCTGTGGATGAAATAATCCAGGCATGACGCAGGGTGGGCACTCCGTGTCCACGCGTGAGGTTAGCGACATGCTGGCTTCCGCGTGGCACAGGGTGCCCACGCTACGTTTACGGGCCAGCTATAATTTGCCGAACCGCTCAAAGGAATACCCACAATGACCCACGCCCTCCCCCGCGACCTGCACTGCCCCCGCATCGCCACCCGCGCGAACGGACTCGAACTGTCCCGCATCGTCGCCGGCATGTGGCGCATGATCGAGTGGAACATGACGGTCGAGCAGCGCATCGCGCTGATCGAACAGTGCATCGCGATGGGCGTGACCTCGTTCGACCATGCCGACATCTACGGCAACTACGGCGTCGAAGGCCTGTTCGGCGAAGCCCTGCGCGCCCAGCCCTCGCTGCGCGACCGGATCCAGCTGGTGAGTAAATGCGGCATCAAGCTGCTGTCCAACAAGCGCCCCGAACACAGGATCCAGCATTACGACACCAGCGCCGCCCACATCGTGGCCTCCGCCGAGGAATCGCTGCGCCAGCTGCATACCGACCGCCTCGACCTGCTGCTGATCCACCGTCCGGATCCGCTGATGGACTTCGACGAGATCGCCGACGCCTTCACCCGCCTGAAGCAGGCCGGCAAGGTGCTGCACGTGGGCGTGTCGAACTTCAGCCGCCACCAGTTCGAGGTGCTGAACCGCCGCGTCGAACTGGCCACCAACCAGGTCGAGTTCTCGCCACTGCACGTGGCGCCGATGTTCGACGAGACCTTCGACGGCCTGCAGGACCTGGGCGTCAACCCGATGATCTGGTCGCCGCTGGCCGGCGGCCGCCTGTTCACCTCGAACGAGGCGAATGCCGAGAACCTGCGCCTGGTGGTCAAGGAAATCGCCGACCGCCTGCACCAGCCCTTCGCCAGCGTGATCTTCGCCTGGATCATGCAGCTGCCGTCGAATCCGGTTCCGCTGACCGGCAGCGGCCGCATCGAGGCGATTGCGGTGGCGGTGGCCGGTACGAGCTTCAAACTGTCGCGCACCGACTGGTTCGCGATCCTGCGCGCGGCGCGCGGCCACGAAGTCGCATGAAGCACGCCGCCATGGCCGAGCCGCTGAAGATCGTCGAGGGCCGCGCCCTCGGCGCGCAGCAGAAGAAGGATTTATTGAACCGCCTGGCGCGGGTCGAGGGCCAGCTGCGCGGCATCCAGAAGCTGGTGGCGCTGGCCGATGCGCCGTCCGACTGCGATGCCGTGGCCCAGCAGATGGCGGCGGCACGCAAGGCGCTCGACCGCTCTTTTGTGCAGCTGCTCACGGCCAGCATCGTCAACCAGACCGGCAACGCGGCGGATCTGGAGGATGCAAAACGAAGCGCCGCTCATTTGGCAGCGCTGTTCGATAAATTTGCTTGAACCTAGGGTGGGGTAAATCAGTCCAGTGGATTGATTTACGTGCCCACGCGAGCGTCAATCCTCGTAAACCTTTGGCGGCGAAATGCCGCGCCATCCCCCCTGCCACGCGATGTTCAGCAGCAGCGCCGCACTGATATACAGCACGAAGAACAGCGCGAAGAAGCGCGTCTGCAGCAGCACCAGCAACAGCACGCACACGCCCAGCGCGACGAACATCGCCTTCGATTTCGGCTGCTTGGAGCTGGGGAATCGGATCGTCGACACCATCAGCGCGCCGACCGCCACCATCAGCAGCATCACCAGGAAGGCCTGCGCCATGCCGGCCGCCGGTTCCGGCCAGGCCACCACCACCGCGGCCACGCAGGCCGCGCCGGCGGTGATCGGCATGCCGACGAAGTAACGCGGATCGGTCCTGCCCACCATGACATTGAAGCGCGCCAGGCGCAGCGCGCCGCAGGCGACGAACACGAAGCAGGCCAGGCCGCCCATGCGCACCAGGGTCGGATGGGCGGCGCTCATCTGCGCGAAGCCGTAGCAGTACAGCAGCAGGCCGGGGGCGCAGCCGAAGTTCATCACGTCGGCGATCGAGTCGAGCTGCACGCCGAAGTCCGACTGGGTATTGGTGGCGCGCGCCACGAAGCCGTCGAGGGCATCGAAGACGCCGGCCAGCACCAGCAGGATGGCCGCCAGGCGGTAGTCGGACGGGTTGCCCACCGGGGCATTGTCGACCGAGATGACGATGCTGCCGAAGCCGCAGGCGATCGACAGCAGGGTCACGAAACTGGGTAGGGCAAACTTGGCGCGGGCGAGGCGCTGCTGGCGGCTAGGCTTCAAATTATCAGCTCGACAAATGGAAAGAATGGCTTATTTTACATGGACTTACGTGCGAACCGGATTTATCGCGCCGCATCGTCATGAATCCACGAATTAGCCTAGAATGGCAGTTCTTTTTAGCCGGTATCGCCGGAAGTTGGGAGTCTTACATGATGATCAAACCGCATTCTGCGAAGAGCATCGTCGCCGCTTTCATGACCACCCTGGCGCTGGCCGCCTGCGGCGGCGGCGGCTCGGGCAACGGCGGCGCGAACGGCGCAAACGGCTCGTCGGGCGGCACGTCGACCGGGTTTTCGGGACAGGACGCCTCGGCGCCGATCCTGACGAACAACGTGGCGACCGATGGCTTCAACTGGATCAACTACCGGCGCACGCAGGCGGGCGTCGGTGCGCTGGCGCGTAACAACATGCTGGACCGGGCGGCCCAGGCCCACTCGGACTACCAGCGCATCAACAATGCGGTGACCCACACCGAGGAGTCCAACAAGGCCGGCTTCACCGGCGCCACGGTGGAAGACCGCGTGCAGGCCGCCGGCTACAAGCTGGTACGCAGCTACGCCACCGGCGAGATCATCGCCGCCACCACCAACAACACCGGCTTCTACCTGGCCGAGGAACTGGTCACGGCGATCTACCACCGCTTCGTGATGTTCGAACCCCTGTTCAAGGACATGGGCAGCGGCTCGGCCACGGCGTCGAACAACTATATCTATTTCACCACCAACCTCGGGGCCACCGGCGGCTACAGCCCGGGCCTGCCCAGCCATACCATCGTCACCTGGCCCTTCGACGGCCAGACCGGGGTGCAGCGCAACTTCCTGAGCGACTACGAGGAGCCGGACCCGGTCCCCGACGTCAATGAGGTCGGCTACCCGATCAGCGTGCATGCGAACCTGACCGAGACCATCGCCGTGCAGAGCTTCACGGTGCGTCCGCGCGGCGGCGCCAACCTGAGCACCCGCCTGCTGGTGAAGGGCCAGGACGCGAACACCACCATGTCCTCGGTGGCGGCCATCATTCCGCTGTCTCCGCTGACTGCCGGCACGACCTATGACGTCAGCTTCAGCGGCACCTTGAGCGGCACGGCGGTCAGCAAGACCTGGTCGTTCACGACCAAGTAAGCGGCGGACATGACGCTGCCGGATCACTATCCCTCCTCTCCCGCCATCCACCACGTGAACGGCGTCGCCCGCCTGATGGGCGACGCCGCCCTGTTCGCGCGCGTGCTGGCGCGCTTCCGCAAGGAGTACCGGAATATGACGGTCGTCATCCGTGGCGCCATCGAAGCCGGCAACGTGCAGCTGGCGCAACGCCTGGCCCACACGCTCAAGGGCGCAGCCGGGATGATCGAAGCGCTGCCCCTGCAGGCGCAAGCGCAGGCGCTGGAGCAGGCGCTGCGCCAGGGCGCCGATCCCGCCCTGCCCCTGGCGCGGCTGGTGCTCGCGCTCGATGAGGTGATGCGCGAACTGGATGCGCTGGAAGGCGCCCCGTCCGGGCCGGCCGCGCTGCAGGACGCGCTGCCGGGAGAGAAAAGCGGCGAGGCCGCGGCGACGTTGCGCGCCCTGCTCGAAGACGGCAACGGCGACGCGATCGACCTGGTGCGGGAGGCCGCGGCAAGCTTGACGAGGGAATTAGGAGAGGATCGCTACCGCCGGGTCGCGGCAGCGATCGAGGTGTTCGACTTCGAAGGCGCGCTGGCCAGGCTCAGCGCGTGAATTCGGCTTCTTCGTCGAAGGAGTCGGAACAGGATTTTCCGCAGAAGCGGCGCACGCTGTCCAAAGGTTTTTCGCAGTACCAGCACGAGCCTTTCGGCGGCAGGCTGAGACGCGCCGGCACCGGCGCTGCGCCGGTGTCGATCGATGCGGCGACGAGCGGCTCGACGGCCAGGCTCTTCTCCGGAAAACCTTCCTGTATCGTTCCCAAGGTCACCCCCTTACCGGCAGCAATTCAGTATCGCAAAGATTACTTTAGTGGAACACCGTGTGCATGAGAAAGCGCAAGCGCGGCTTGTCCATTGCATGCTGATGCGCACCCGAAGCCGTTCCAGTGTGCGCCGATTGCGCTACCTCCGCAATGGCGTGCTGACGACAGTCTTGATGTCGCAACAGTTACGGCACTCCCCGATTCATCGAAGCGAACGATGCCGGACTTCTAGCTGCGAGAAATAATAGCAGTATTGGCAACAGGCGCACGGAGCCTTTCAATCGTGCGCGGCCCGCGTCTCGGATTTGCGACGGGGTAAGTCAGCGCACCGGTTCGACGGTCACGACCAGCGCGCCGGGGATGGTATCGAGGCGGGTCGGCACGAACTGGACGCCGGCATAGCGCAGGTCTTCCGTGCGGAAGCTGTAGATGGCGACGTCACGCACCAGCTGGTTCATGAGCACATCGGCGGCGCGTCCGAGATCGTTGGCGCGGACGCTGTCCATGCCCTGGACGTCGAAGCGGTCGACGTGGGCGTCGGCCATGAACACGCCGCTGCGCGCGGCATCCACGTAGAGGTGGCCGGACAGGGTCATGATGCCGGCCCATGACTGGCGCAGGAAAGGCGGCGATACCGACAGGTCCAGGGTCAGCGCCACACGGTCGCTGTCGGGCAGGATGTCCAGCCGCGGATGGGTGAGCTGGACGTCGAATAGTTGGAGCAGGCGGTTACGCAGCGGGAAGCGCCGCTCCAGGCCGGCCTGCAGCTTCGCCTGCGGGATCTCGACGCGGCGCGGTCCGGCGAGGCCGGCGCAGGAAGCCAGCATCCCGCCTGCCGCCAGTGCCGCCACCGTCAAACCGAAACGCCGCCGCGTGATCCCCTTTTCCATGCCCGCCTCGCCCTTCAACTGTTCAGATGGGCGAAGCGTAGCATATTCGGCTTACAGCCCCATTCCGCCCGACGCTTCGATGCGCTGGCCGGTGATCCAGGCGCTGCCCCCGGCCAGCAGGCTGGCGGCGGCGCCGCCGATATCGTCGGCCAGGCCGGCGCGGCCCAGCGCCGTCTGCGAAGCCACCCAGGCGTTCATGTTCGCATCGTCGCGCACCCGGCCGCCGCCGAAATCGGTGGCGATGGCGCCCGGCGCCAGCGTGTTCACCGAGATGCCGCGTCCGGCCAGCTCGCGCGCCAGGTAGCGGGTCAGGACCTCGACGCCGCCCTTGGCCGCGGCATAGGCGCCGGCGCCGGCCAAGGTGAAGCGGGTCAGGCCGCTGGAGATGTTCAGGATGCGGCCGCCGTCGTTCAGGCGCGGCGCCAGGGCCTGGGTCAGGAACACGGCCGATTTCAGGTGGACCGCGATCATGCCGTCGAACTGCGCCTCCGTCAGTTCCATCAGCGGCACGTGCAGGCCGCTGCCGGCATTGTTGATGAGGATGTCGAAGCGCTCGCGGCCCCAGCCGGCCAGCACCGCGTCCACCTGGCCGGCGAAGCCCGGGAAGGCGCCGCTGTCCGCCACGTCCAGCTTCAGGGCGGCCGCCTTGCGGCCCAGCGCCTCGATCGCCGCCACGGCGTCCTGCGCGGCCGCTTCGTTCTGCTGGTAGGTCAGGATGATGTCGACGCCGTCGCGCGCCAGGTGCAGGGCCATGCTGCGGCCGAGGCCACGGCTGCCGCCGGTGATGATGGCGATACGGGAGGTGTTCTGGATAGTCATGTCGGGCTCCTTTGCTTCGTTTCGTGGTTTCGTGAGAGGAGTCCAGTGTATTCTTCGTCCATACTGTAATAAACGCACGAAATCCGAATTGACTTTGCAAGATTTACGAAGAATCATGGATGCATGAACGAACTCGATACGATCCAGGTCTTCCTGAAGGTGGCGGAACTCGAGAGCTTCAGCGGCGCCGCCCGCCAGCTCGGCCTGCCGAATGCGACGGTGTCCGCGGCCGTGCGCCAGCTCGAGCAGCAGCTGGGCACGCGCCTGCTGCAGCGGACCACGCGCCGGGTCCAGATGACGCAGGAGGGCGAAGCCTTCCACGCGCGCAGCCGCGAAGTGCTGAACGAAGTCGAGGCGCTGCGCGGCATGTTCCGCGGCGGCGCCGATGTGCTCACCGGCCGCCTGCGGGTCGACATGTCGGTGATGATGGCCACCAAGCTGGTGCTGCCGCGCATGAAAGAATTCATGGCCCGGCATCCGCAGCTGACGATCGACCTCGGCACCGCCGACCGCCGCGTCGACCTGATCCGCGAAGGCTACGATTGCGTGCTGCGCGCCGGCACCCTGCTCGATTCCAGCCTGGTGGCGCGCCCGCTGGGCAGCTACCGGCAGGTCAACTGCGCCAGCCCGGCCTACCTGGAACGGTACGGCACCCCGCAGCGTCTCGAAGACCTGGCCCGGCATCGCCTGATCCACTACGACGCCCAGCTGGGCGGCAGCGCCCCGGCCTGGGAATGGTTCGACGGCGAGCGTACGCATTACGCGCCGGTGGGCAGCGCGCTGACGGTGAACGGCACCGCCTCCTACGAAGCCGCCTGCGTGGCCGGGCTCGGGATCATCCAGGTGCCGCAGGCCGGCCTGCGCGAGCAATTCAGCGCCGGCCGGCTGGTCGAGGTGCTGCCGGACTACCGGCCGGCACCGATGCCGCTGGCTTTCGTGTATCCGACCCGGCGCCACGTGCCGGCGCGGGCGGTGGCCTTCATGGACTGGGTGGCGGAGCTGATGGCGCCCTATCTGGATTCGGGCGAGTAGTAATAAGGCGTCTTCCGCGCCCACTCCGTGCCCGGATAGCGCTTTTGCAGCAGGTTGAAGGCCTTGCGCGACAGCTGCGATGCGCCCGGGTCGAGGCAGCCGCCGCGCGTGGACATCACCACGACGTGCAGCAGCCAGGGCAGCTCCGGATCCTTCGGGTGGCTGTCCAGCCAGGCCAGCACATCGTCGCCGACAGTGCCGGTGGCGGTTTTCATCGGCGCCAGGCGGGCCAGCTCGTCGCGCACGGCATCGGCATTGCCGGTGGCCGGCATGACGGGCAGGCGCCAGGCGAAGCGGTCCTCGCCGATTTGCGCAAAGTCGGTCCCGCGGAAGTAGCACCAGTTGGAGGCAGTGACCTCGTCCTCGTTCATGCGCGCAACCGGCTGGAGCGCCATGTCCAGCTGCGCGGACAGGCCGAAGCGCAGGGCCGCCACCAGCGCAATATGGCGCCGTTCAGCGCTCGACCCTGCGCGGCTGTAACGCTGTGCCGGCGCCTCCAGTTCGGGTACCAGCTGCGCGAGCACGGCAGCGGCAGCGGCACCCTGCTCCGGCTTGTCGAGCAGGGAAGCGCGGATCCATGCGGCGCCGGCGGCGCGGGCGCGCAGGGGCTTGGGCAAGCTGTCGACACGCGCCAGCTCGACCATGCCCGCCACCGGCAGGCCGACCTTGAACCACAGCAGGCCGTCGTCGTTGATCATGTCCTCCTTCTGCGCGGGATTGCCCTTGCGGTAATCGACGTTGGTGCGCAACAGCCAGGCAGCGGCGTCCGGCACCGAAGTGGCGACGGCAAAGCGCTCCTCACGGAACAGGTTGCGCGTGCCCGGCGACAGCGTGCGCCGCAGGGCCGCCTCGCTCACGGCGCGCGCTTCCTGCTGCCGGCCCGCCAGGCGGTACAGGCGTGCCAGGTGGTAGCGCAGGGTCAGCCCGGACGGATCATCGACGCCGACCGCCAGCGCCGCACGCTCCATCTCCGGCGGCATGTTTGATGCCAGCATCATCGCCGCTACCAGCCAGGTATTCGCCCTGGTCTGCTGCCAGCGCTGCAGCGCATGCGTGGCCTGGGTGGCGCAGGAAGGCTCCTTGCGCTGCCGGTCGCAGCCTTGCAGGGTCTCGATCCAGTCGATGAAGTCGTACTGCTTGCCCGCCTGCGGCCTGGCGCCATCCATCAGGATCGTCCAGTCGCCCAGCCGGTCCAGCGCGAACGGGTCGGCTGCCGGATCGTCCAGGTAGCGGTTCAGCTCTTCCAGGCGGATCTCGGGCGTGAGGTTCACACGCATCGAACGCAGCAGCGCCCGGGTGGGTTCATGCATGGGTGCGAGCGAGGCGTCGGCCAGGATGACTGCACCGCGCTGCTCGAGCGCGCGCGCCTCCCTGTCGCGCGGGGCCAGTTCGTGTTCCTTGACGGCCAGCGCGCGCCGGATGTCCGAGCGCAGCGCCAGGTATTGGCCCAGGCCCTGCATCGGATGGCCGCGCGTGGCGCCGATGCGCTCGAACTGCACCGTGCTCTCCGCATAACGCTGCAGGTAGAAGTTCCAGGCGGCGCGCTGGTAGTCGCGCAGCTGGCGCCAGAATGCCGGCTCGGATTCCGGCAGCGGCGCCGGCAGCACCAGCTGCGGCGGCTTCTGGTTGCCATAACGGTAGCGCGCATCCTCCGCTTCGGCACAGGCTTCGGCAACCTGGTACTGGGCGCGCACCCAGGCGGCGCGCCTTTCCTTGTTCGCGTCCGGGCGTGCCGCCAGCATGCGCCAGGTCAGTCTGGCCTGCTCGTTCGCGGCCGCCGGGCAGGCGTCGTATTTGTAGAGCGCCCTATCGTTTTCAGCGACCTGCAGGATCTCCGCGAGAATGGCCAGGGGTCCCTGCAGCGGCGACTTTCTCGCGTCTTCCATTTCGGTCGCGGTGGCATCGGCCCAGCCGTGATCGAAGGCCGAACCGTCGGCGCGCGCCAGGCCGCCAGCGGTGCCCGGCGCTGCGGCCACCTTCGGCCCGAGCGAGATCGCGCGCCACGCCGTGTACAGGTAGACGCGGCGCATGCCCGGCTGCAGGACGCCGAGCTCCCCTGCCTGGAAACGCTCGAGCGGAATGTCCGGCGCGCGGTAGGCCTTGAACATGCTGTAGCTGGGACCGTAGTCGCCGCTGGCGCCGGCATCCACGGTCACCGATAATGCGGCGGCAAGCATGGCGGCGATCATGGCAGCCCTCGGAAAACGCTTCATTCGGAATCTCTCCATCCTTTTTCATCGAACCAGTAAGTGCGCCTGTAGCGCGCCGCCACCGCGGGCGCGAACGGCTCCTGCCGCGAAAAGCCGGCACTGCCCGTGCGGCAGAGGGGATGCAGCAGCTGCGGCCGGGACCCCACGATATCGCGCAGCGCCGCATTGTCGCGGCCCATTCGGAAGAACATCGGCACCACCTCGTCGGCCTTGAGCCCGTCCAGCCAGGACGGCGAGCGGCACCACCAGCCGAGCGCCGTGACGCTCAGGCGTACGCCATGCGGCAGGGAGTCGTGGATGCTGTTCACCAGGGCGCGATAGTCGGCGCGCTGCGAAGGACGGGCCTCGAGGTCCAGCTGGACCCAGCCAGAGGTGGTCGCGCGCGCCGCCTTGCGCATGGCCTCGATCACAACGGCGCGCGCCGGCTGCAGGCTGGCGGGCGGCCGCAGCGCATCGATCTCAACGTGCACCACCGGGACGACCCTGGTGTCCTCCGTCAGCCGCCGTGGCCGGGCGCCGGGACGCACCAGCACCTTGTCGCCGGCCAGCCAGATGTGGCGGTCGACCACGGCGACGGTCGGCCGCGACCAGGCCGGCACCGGCGCGTCGCGCCACAGCCAGGCGACGGCATCCGCGCCGGGTGCGGGCGGCAGGTCGGCGGACAGGGGCGGCATCGAATTACTTGCCGATGCAGAAGCGGCTGAAAATCACCCCCAGCAGATCATCCGGCGTGAACTGCCCGGTAATGCTGGACAGCTGATCCTGCGCCAGCCTCAGCTCCTCGGCAAACAGGTCGAGCGACTGGTCGTCCAGCGCCGCGTGCGCCGCCGCCACATCGAGGTGCTCGCGCGCCGCGCGAAGGGCGATCAGGTGACGTTCGCGCGCCAGGTAGAGCGATTCGCCGGTCTGCTGCCAGCCGGCGATGCGCAGCAGTTCCGCGCGCAGGAGCTCGATGCCGATCTTCTCGTGGGCCGACAGGTAGATGTGGGTCGCGTCCGCGCCCGCGTCCACCGAGGGTTTGTGGCCCGACAGGTCGATCTTGTTCCAGATGCGGATGACCGGCACGCCTTCCGGGAAGGCGGCGACGATCTCCTCGTCGGCTTTGGCCGGACCCAGGTTCGCGTCCAGCAGGTGCAGGATCACGTCGGCCTTGCCGACTTCTCCCCAGGTGCGCTCGATGCCGATGCGCTCGACCACGTCGATGCCCTCGTCCAGCGCGCGGATGCCGGCCGTGTCGATGATGTTCAGCGGGATGCCCTCGACCTGGATGGTCTCGCTGACCTTGTCGCGCGTGGTACCGGCGATCGGGGTGACGATGGCGACGTCGGCGCCGGCCAGCGCGTTCAGCAGCGAGGATTTACCCACATTCGGCTGGCCGACCAGCACCACGTTCAGGCCTTCGCGCAGCAGCGCACCTTGCGCGGCCTGGCGGAACACGTGTTCCAGCGCGTCGATGATGCCGGCCAGCTGGCCGCGCGCATTGGATTTCTCGAGGAAGTCGATCTCCTCCTCCGGGAAGTCGAGCGTGGCCTCGACCAGCATGCGCAGGTTGATGGTCTTGTCGACCAGCTCGTGCACGACTTTCGAGAAGGCGCCGGACAGCGATTGCGAGGCCGACTTGGCGGCGGCTTCCGTCGAGGCGTCGATCAGGTCGGCGACGGCCTCGGCCTGGGCCAGGTCGAGCTTGTCGTTCAGGAAGGCGCGGCGCGTGAATTCGCCCGGTTCGGCCAGGCGCAGGCCGACGTCCGCGCCGGCTTCCAGCACGCGCGCCAGCAGCATGCGCAGCACCACCGGACCGCCGTGGCCCTGCAGTTCCAGCACGTCCTCGCCCGTATAGGAGTGAGGGCCCTTGAAGTACAGGGCCAGGCCTTCGTCGATGACGCTACCCGCGGCGTCCTTGAACGGGATGTAGGTGGCGTGGCGTGGCGCCAGCGTCAAGCCGGGGAACAGGGCGTCGATCAGCGGCGCCAGCGACTTGCCGGAGGCGCGCACGACGCCGATGCCGCCGCGGCCGGGGGCGGTGGCGATGGCGGCTATTGGGGAGGTGTCGAGTTTCATAGAGGAGGATTGTACCTACCATCGTCATTCCCGCGCAGGCGGGGACGACGGTGGCGAAAAAAAAGCCCGTGCGAACACGGGCTTTCCGATCAAAGCATCACAGACTTACTTCGCCGGCGCATACTTCTTGGTGATCACATACTGCTGCGCCATCGAGATCAGGTTGTTCACCACCCAGTACAGAACCAGGCCCGACGGGAAGAAGATGAAGATGACCGAGAACGCCAGCGGCATGAACATCATCATCTTGGCCTGCATCGGATCGGCCGGCTGCGGGTTCAGGCGGGTCGTCACGAACATCGAGATCGCGTACAGGATCGGCAGCACGTAGAACGGGTCCGGGGCGGTCAGGTCGTGAATCCACAGGATCCACGGCGCGCCGCGCATTTCGACCGCGGCCTGCAGGGTCCAGTACAGGGCCAGGAACACCGGCATCTGGATCAGGATCGGCAGGCAGCCGCCCAGCGGGTTGATCTTCTCGGTCTTGTACAGCTCCATGGTGGCCTGCTGCATCTTGACCGGATCGTTTTTATGACGCTCGCGGATCGCCTGCATCTTCGGCGTCACGGTCTTCATCTTGGCCATGCTGCGATAGCCGGCTGCGGACAGCGGGAAGAACAGCAGCTTGATCAGGATGGTGAAGGCGACGATGGTCCAGCCCCAGTTGCCGATCATCTGATGCAGCTGGTCCATGGTCCAGAAAATCGGCTTGGCGATGATGGTCGCCCAGCCGTAGTCACGCACCAGCTCCAGGCCCGGGGTGACCTTCTCCAGCACTTTCTCTTCCTGCGGACCCGAGTACAGGCGGGCCTCGTCGGACACGGTCGCGCCCGGCGCCACGGTGCCCAGCGGGATCACGGTGCCGATGGCGAACAGGTTGTTACCCAGGCTCTTCGTGTAGATGTCGCGCTGGACCTTCTCCGGCGGGATGAAGGCCGAGACGAAGAAGTGCTGCGAGATCGCGATCCAGCCGTCGGTGGCCTTGGTCGCGTGCTCGGCGTTGCCCTTGGCGATCTTCTCGAAGGTCAGCTTCTGGTACTTGTCCTGCGAGGTGTACAGGGTCGGACCGGTGTAGCTGCTGTTGAAGTAGGTGTCGCCTTCCGGCTTGCTGCCGTCGTGCTGCAGCTGCAGGTAGAGCGACGGCGATACCGGCACGGTGCCGATATTGGTCACGTCATGGCGCACGCCGATCACGTAGTCGCCGCGGCGGAAGGTGAAGGTCTTGGTCAGGCGCACACCGCCCTGCTCCGCTTCCAGGACTAATTGAGTCTGGTTGCCGTTATCGAGCGTAACCAGCGGCTTGGCCACGAACGGGGTGTTGTGGTTCGGCAGGACGCCGGTCGCGGCCGGGGTCAGGCCAGTCTGCGCCAGGTAGAGGCGGCCCTTGGCCGGATCGACGTGGAACAGCAGCTGGTTCCTGGTGTTGTCGACCTTGTCGCGGAACTTCAGCAGCTCCAGGCGGCGGATCACGCCACCGGCGGTGTCGATGTCGGCCTTGTAGACGTCGGTCGTGATCGTGATGATCTTGGTCTGGATCGGTGCCGGTGCGGCGGCGGCGCCTTCGGCCGGAACCGGGCTTGCTCCGGACTCGGGCACGGATGCGGGCGTGGCGGCCTGGGCCGGCAGATCGTTCACTTTCGGCTGGGTAGCGGGCGCGGTCGCGACCTTGGCAGGCGGCGCCGGCGAGAACATCGACTGCTTGCCGTTGGCCACCATCCAGTCGTTCCAGAGGACGACCAGCGAGACGGCGAACACGATCCACAGGATGGTACGTTTATTGATTTCCATTGGGTCTTATTCAGGAATGGTTGCAACCGCAAGCGGTTGGTGGGGATGGCACCGGATCGACACCGCCCGCGTTCCAGGGATGGCAGCGGCAGACGCGGCGCAAGGCCAGCCAGCCGCCACGGGCGGCGCCATGCGTGCGCACCGCTTCGATCGCGTAATTGGAACAGGTCGGATAAAAACGGCAGCTCGGCCCGAACATCGGAGACACCAGTAACTGGTAACCGCGCAACAGCCGGACGAGCAGCCAGTTCATGATGGCTGTCGTCCCGAGCTGTCCGGCGCAGGCGCCGGCGCCGGCTTGCGCGGCCTTGGCGCCTGTGACGCGAACAGGCGCGCCAGCTCGGTGCGCAGCAGCGTCTTCAGGGCCGCGGTCGTGGCCGGGCCGTCCTTGGCGTTGACCGGCCGCGCGAGACGCACGATGCAGTCGATGCCAGGGAGCGGCGTGGTGCGGAACAGTTCGCGCGTGATGCGCTTGATGGTGTTACGCGTGACCGCGCGCGGAGCGAAACGTTTGGCCGCGACGACGCCCAGCCGTGCGTGCGGCAGGTCATTCGGTCGGGTATAGAGCACGAAATGCGCGGTTTTTTGTACCGGGCGCAAACGAAAAACGGATGAAAACTCATCCGTTTTTACGATACGCCGAACGCGCGCGAAGTCGTGCGAACCTTCGCCTGTCATTACTTGAAGCGCGGTCGACAGGAGCGTCTGTTGGCTTAGACAGCCAGACGCTTGCGGCCCTTGGCGCGGCGTGCGTTCAGGACCAGACGGCCACCACGGGTAGCCATACGTGCGCGGAAGCCGTGCGTGCGCTTGCGACGAACGACGGAAGGTTGGTAAGTACGTTTCATGGTGGTCTCGCTTAAAGCAAAAAGAATGCAAAAAATCGGAGCCGGCTTCTCGTGAGCCGGCAATACGCCGATGACATTTCGCAGTTGTTAAGCCAGCGTCACGCCTCAGCAAAGCTTGTTCGCCCATGTGCTGAGTGCCTGAGTCGGCAATGCGTGTGGGCGGGGAACCCTGAATTAGACAGCATTTTCAGTCGAGCTGTCAAGGAAGCTGTTGCATTGCAGCGCCGCCGAGGGCGCAGGAAAAACGGTTGCGCATGTGCATCACGCTGTTGAGATTCGGTGGAAAAAACCTGCCGCGCCTGTGGATAACTTTCGAGAAGACAGTTAAAATAGAGTGTTACGCTTTAACTTGGTCGATGTATGGAAAACTTTTGGCAAGCCTGTTCTACGCAGTTGGAACTCGAGCTGACGCCGCAGCAATATACCGCGTGGATCAAACCACTTGTCGCCCTCGACTATGAGGACGGTAAGCTGCGCATTGCGGCGCCCAACCGCTTCAAGCTCGACTGGGTAAAATCGCAGTTCGCCAATCGCATTACCGCCCTCGCCTCCGAGTTCTGGGAGCGTCCGGTTGACGTGCAGTTCGTGCTCGACCCGCGGAACCTGCCGAAAAAGCCGGCCCCGACCACGTCCACCGGCAGCCAGGGCAACGGCGCCGGCCTCAGTGGGATCAACGGTGGCAGCGGCGCGCTGGGCATCAATGCCGCCGCCGACAACACCGTGCCGGCCACCCCGGTGGTCACGCCGGACAACGTCATCGCCAACAACCCGCGCCGCGAGCAGAGCCGCGTCAATCCCGAGCTCACCTTCGAGAACTTCGTGACCGGTAAGGCCAACCAGCTGGCGCGCGCCGCCGCGATCCAGGTCGCGAACAATCCGGGCGTCTCCTACAACCCGCTGTTCTTCTACGGCGGCGTCGGCCTCGGTAAGACCCACCTGATCCACGCGATCGGCAACCAGGTGATGGCGGATCAGCCGGGTGCGCGCATCCGCTACATCCACGCCGAGCAGTACGTGCGCGACGTCGTCACCGCCTACCAGCGCAAGGGCTTCGACGACTTCAAGCATTACTACCACTCGCTTGACATGCTGCTGATCGACGATATTCAGTTCTTCGGCGGCAAGAGCCGCACGCAGGAAGAGTTCTTCTACGCCTTCGAAGCGCTGATCGCCGCCAAGAAGCAGATCATCATCACCTCGGATACCTATCCGAAAGAGATCACCGGCATGGACGACCGCCTGATCTCGCGCTTCGACTCCGGCCTGACGGTCGCGATCGAACCGCCGGAACTCGAGATGCGGGTGGCGATCCTGATGAAGAAGGCGGAATCGGAAGGCGTGGTGCTGAACGACGACGTCGCCTTCTTCGTGGCCAAGCACCTGCGCTCCAACGTGCGCGAGCTGGAAGGCGCGCTGCGCAAGATCCTTGCCTACTCGCGTTTCCACGGCAAAGAGATCACCATCGATGTGGTGAAGGAAGCCCTGAAGGATCTGCTGTCGGTACAGAACCGCCAGATTTCGGTGGAAAACATCCAGAAGACCGTGGCCGACTTCTTCAACATCAAGGTCGCGGACATGTATTCGAAGCGCCGCCCGGCGAACATCGCCCGTCCGCGCCAGATCGCGATGTACCTGGCGAAGGAACTGACCCAGAAGAGCCTGCCGGAAATCGGCGAGCTGTTCGGCGGCCGCGACCATACGACGGTGCTGCACGCCGTGCGCAAGATCGCCCAGGACCGGCAGAAAAATGCCGAATGCAACCATGAACTGCACGTGCTGGAGCAGACACTGAAGGGCTGATGCACGGCGGGTAAAACCCTCTCGCCGTCAGGGATGTGCCGGGAGGGTTTTTCCTTAGTGATTTCTGGCAAAATATTGCGCAGACAACATTTTTACCTTATAAAAACCGAGGGATATTTATGCAACTGGTCAAAACCACCCGAGACACGCTTCTCCGGCCACTGCAGATCGTGAGTGGTATTGTCGAGCGTCGGCACACCATGCCGATTCTGGCCAATATCCTCATCCGCAAGAATGGCGAGAGCGTTTCTTTCCTGTCGACCGACACCGAGGTGCAGATCACGACCCTGGCCAATATCGGCTCGGGCCCTGAAGAAACCGGCACCACCGTCGCGGCCCGCAAGCTGCTCGACATCCTGCGCGCCCTGCCGGAATCGGGCGACGTGACGATGACCCTGCTGAACAAGCGCCTGACCGTGCAGAGCGGCAAGTCGCGCTTTGCCCTGCAGACCCTGGCGGCCGAGGAATTCCCGACCGTCTCCGTGGCCGACACCTACAACGCCTCCGTCACCCTGCCGCAGAAGACGCTGAAGCACCTGTTCAACATGGTGCACTTCGCGATGGCCCAGCAGGACATCCGCTACTACCTGAACGGCCTGCTGCTGGTGCTGGACGGCCACAACGTGATCGCGGTCGCGACCGACGGCCACCGCCTCGCCTTCGCCCAGGTGGAAGCCGAGCAGTCCTTCGAGCGCCAGGAAGTCATCATCCCGCGCAAGACCATCATCGAACTGCAGCGCCTGCTGGAAGAAAGCGACGAGACCGTCCGCCTGGACATCGCCGCCTCGCAGGTGAAACTGACCTTCGCCGACATCGAACTGGTATCGAAGTTGGTCGAGGGCAAGTTCCCTGACTACACCCGCGTGATCCCGAAGGGTTACAAGAACGACTTCACGATCAGCCGCGACGAACTGCTGCGCTCGTTGCAGCGCGCCGCGATCATGACCAGCGACAAGTTCAAGGGCGTGCGCTGCCTGATCGCCCCGGGCTCGATGAAGATCAGCTCGACCAACGCCGACCAGGAAGAGGCGGTGGAAGAACTGGAAATCGACTACGGCGGCGATTCGATCGACATCGGTTTCAACGTGACCTACCTGCTGGACGTGCTGAACAACCTGAAGTGCGACCAGGTGAACATCTCGCTGGGCGATTCGAATTCGTCGGCGCTGATGTCGATTCCTGAAAATGGCGACTTCAAGTACGTCGTCATGCCGATGCGTATTTAATTAGGGCAAAGCGCCCATATATTCGTCTATTGTGGCTACGTCGTTCCCGCGAAAGCGGGAACCCATGCTGAGCTGAACAACACCAGCATCGCACGCCTTCCCCATAGACGATTGAGACAGCAAGCCAAAAGCCAGCCGTCTGATTTACACGTTATTTGAGAAAGCAGTCATGTCCGAGAACACTCAAGCAGTTTTGGAATCCTCTCCTGCCAAGGCGGAAGAGTACGGCGCCTCGTCGATTCAGATCCTCGAAGGCCTGGAGGCCGTGCGAAAGCGTCCGGGCATGTACATCGGCGACACGTCGGACGGCACCGGCCTGCACCACCTGGTGTTCGAGGTGCTGGACAACTCGATCGACGAAGCCCTCGCCGGCTACTGCACCGAGATCCACGTCACGATCCACTCCGACAACTCGATCTCGATCACCGACAACGGCCGCGGCATCCCGACCGGTGTCAAGATGGACGACAAGCACGAGCCAAAGCGCTCGGCAACCGAGATCGCCCTGACGGAACTGCACGCCGGCGGCAAGTTCAACCAGAACTCGTACAAGGTTTCCGGCGGCCTGCACGGCGTCGGCGTCTCCTGCGTGAACGCGCTGTCGAAGTTGCTGCGCGTGACCGTTCGCCAAAAAGGCAAAGTGCACCAGCTCGAGTTCTCGCGCGGCGTTCCGATGGACCGCATCATCGAAGTCGTCGACGGCGTGGAAGTGTCCCCGATGAAGATCATCGGCGACACCGACAAGCGCGGCACCGAGGTCCACTTCTGGGCCGACGAGGAAATCTTCACCCACGTCGAGTTCCACTACGAGATCCTGAGCAAGCGCATCCGCGAACTCTCCTTCCTGAACAACGGCGTCAACATCAAGCTGACCGACCAGCGCAACGGCAAGGAAGAAATCTTCGCCTTCGAAGGCGGCACCCGCGGCTTCGTGGAGTACATCAACAAGGCCAAGAGCGTCCTCCACCCGACCGTGTTCCAGGCCACCGGCGACCGCCTGTCGGACCAGGGCACCAATATCTCGGTGGATGTGTCCATGCAGTGGAACGACTCGTACAACGAGCAGGTGCTGTGCTTCACCAACAACATTCCGCAGCGCGACGGCGGCACCCACCTGACCGGCCTGCGCGCGGCGATGACCCGCGTGATCAACAAGTACATCGACGAGAACGAATTCGCCAAGAAGGCGAAGGTCGAGATCTCGGGCGACGACATGCGCGAAGGCCTGACCTGCGTGCTGTCCGTGAAGGTGCCGGAGCCGAAGTTCTCGTCGCAGACCAAGGACAAACTCGTGTCGTCGGAAGTGCGCGGCCCGGTCGAAGAGATCGTGGCGAAGACGCTCACCGACTTCCTGAACGAAAAGCCGAACGACGCCAAGATCATCTGCGGCAAGATCGTCGAAGCCGCGCGCGCGCGTGAAGCCGCCCGCAAGGCACGCGACCTGACCCGCCGCAAAGGCGTGATGGATGGGCTGGGCTTGTCGTCCAAACTGGCCGACTGCCAGGAACGCGACCCGGCGCTGGCCGAACTGTACATCGTCGAGGGTGACTCCGCAGGCGGTTCGGCCAAGCAGGGCCGCGACCGTAAATTCCAGGCCATCCTGCCGCTGCGCGGCAAGGTGCTGAACGTGGAAAAGGCGCGCTTCGAGAAGATGCTGTCGTCGGAGCAGATCACGACCCTGATCGCGACCCTCGGCACCTCGATCGGCCCGGACGAGTTCAACGTCGACAAGCTGCGCTACCACCGCATCATCATCATGACCGACGCGGACGTCGACGGCGCCCACATCCGCACCCTGCTGCTGACGCTGTTCTACCGCCAGATGCCGCAACTGGTCGAACGCGGCCACATCTACATCGCCCAGCCGCCGCTGTACAAGGTGAAGGCCGGCCGCGACGAGCGCTACCTGAAGGACGACGTCGAGGAAGCGAGCTACATGATGCGCGTGGCCCTGAACGGCGCCGCCCTGCTGCCGAAGGACGGCGCGGAACCGATCACCGACGGCGCCCTGGGCGACCTGGTCGAGAAGTACAACAAGGCCAACGCCATCATGATGCGCCTGACGCGCGTGATCGACCGCGCCGCGCTGTCCGCCATCATGACCGGCGTGACCCTCGACCTGTCGAGCCAGGAAGCCGCCGAGAAATCGGCCCAGGCCCTGGCCGACGCGGTCAAGGACCCGAGCGTGAAGGTTGGCGTGCGCTCCGACGCACTGTCGGACAAGCACGCACTGCGCATCGAGCGCATCCACCACGGCAACGTGCAGGTGACCTCGATCGACGCCGACTTCGTGGCCGGCGCCGACTACGCGACCCTGGCCAGCTCGGCCGCCACCTTCCAGGGCCTGATGGGCGACGGCGCCATCATCCGCCGCGGCGAAGGCGAGAAGATGAAGGAATTCGCCGTGCGCGACTTCCAGCAGGCCATGGAATGGCTGCGCGAGGAAGCCGAGCGTGGCGTGTCCAAGCAGCGCTATAAGGGTCTGGGCGAGATGAATCCGGAGCAGCTGTGGGAAACCACCATGGATCCGACCGTGCGCCGCCTGCTGAAGGTGCAGATCGAGGATGCGATTGCTGCGGACCAGATCTTTACCACCTTGATGGGTGATGAGGTCGAGCCGCGTCGTCACTTTATTGAGTCGAATGCGCTGCAGGCGGGGAATATCGACGTTTGATCCTGTGATCGCTGCACTGCTTAGCAAAAAGCCAGCCTCCCGGGGCTGGCTTTTTCATTTGCGCCGAACCGGCGCCTCAGCCACTTCGATAGACGCTTCGAACTGATTCAGAATCTGCATGATCGTCGAATTGGCCGCGTATTTGCGCTTCAACTGCGCAAGCTCCTTGTCCGTTCCCATGCAGGGCTTGAGGATCCGGCTATCGGCATCCTTGATGCGCCGGACCTGGTCGCAGCTTTCACGGCGGTCCATGAAGCGCTGCACGTCGCGCGGAAGATAATCCTGGGCCAGCACAGGAAATGCCTGCATCGCCAGGACAAGACAAATCAGGAATCGCTGCATTATTCACGCTCCATCGTTCCAAAGCCGGGCACAGGCAGCAATTGAAATACGGGACGGGAATGGACGTGTTGAAATTGCTCAGTCCGGGGAAGTAGCTTCATCCATGGCGGCCAGGCGGGCGCATTCCATGAGATTCAATTCGATGAATTCATCCCAGCCGACCAGGTGGACATAATGGGCGTCGTAATAACGATCGACGCGGCAAACCAGCGGGCGCTCCGCATAGATCGCGCAGGACCTGCCCGCTTCGTCGAAATGCCTGCACGTGCCGTCGCCGCGGTCGAGGAAACGCGTTTCCTCCGCAAGGCCGACATGCCTGCAGCATGCCCCGCACCCGGTGCAAGGAAAGGTGCGGCGCGGAGCGACGACATCGTGCATGGACATCGTCAGGCAGCCAGTGCGGCGATTTCCTCGGTACGCTTTTCGGTCGACAGCACCAGGGCGCCATTCTCGTCGAGGATAGGCGTATCGATCATTGCCTTGACCAGCTGGGCGAACTTCACCGAGCGGAACACGACTTCGCGCTCCTCGTCCGAATATCTGGCGTAATTGACGCCGCTGGCTTCCACGGTGCTCGTCAGGTCGCTCACGGCACGGCGCAGCTTCGAGCTGACTTTCGAGAAGGTAGTGTTGGCGAGCGAAGACACGCGCTGGATGGCTTCGAGCTTCGAACACATGAGTTCGGCTTCTTTCTTGATCGTACGGGCCTGTTCCAGGTTGCTGTAGGCATTGTTCAGCGCCTCTTCGCCCTTGTTGCCGACGATGTGACCGAAGATGGCCAGGGCCGGGCCGGCTACGATGCCGCCCAATACCATCGTGCCGAGCGCGATGCCGCCACCGCCCGCGGCGAGGGAACCGCCGCCGATCCAGGCCAGGGTCGCGTTGGTTGCCGCCGCGCCGCTCAGGGTCGAGATGGCGGTGCCGGTGCTGGCCGTGGCCAGCAGCATCGTGCCGTTATAGGCGCCGAACGCCAGCGCCGCGCCGCCGCCCAGCCCCGAACCCAGGCCGAGGCCCGAGCTCTTGAGCAGCGCATAGTCGTCGCGCAGCGCCTGCAGCGTGATCTTCGAAAAATCGCCCAGGTTCAGCTTGTCCAGCTCGGGCGTGTGGACGGCCTTCACGTTCTTCAGCTTGCCGAAGGTGTCGACGAAATCGGCGATGACCCCATTGAAGGCGCGCAGCTTGCGGGTGCCGTAGTCCTCGAGGACCGTATTCGTCGCCTTGCGCTGCTCTTCGACGCTGCGGTTGGCGCCGTCGACCAGCGATTGGGCGGTGGTATTGATGTCTTTCGCATTGCTGTGATCGATGGCGCCGCTGGCGCCTTTGACGACGCCGTACAGGGCGGTGGCGCCCGCAATCGCGCCGAGAATGATGGGAACGGCCATGGTTATTGTCCTTATTCGAGAATGATGGCGAGGGTCTTCTGGGTTTCTACATAGGTGGTCCGGGCGCGTTCCAGCAGATCGTTGAAGATGTAGTCTTCAAGCTGGTAGTGATGCCTGAACTCGTCCAGCAGCTGCCACTGGATATTCGAAATGCTGCCGTCCGCCAGGGCGAGCATCATGAGTTCGAACAGCATCAGCTTGGGCGCGCTGGGAATGTCCGCTTTCTTGTCCTTCAGGATCTCGCGCAGTACTTCGCTTGCCACCCGGACGCGCACGGCCGGGTCGTCCTCGTCGTGCAGTCGCAGAGGCTTGATCCGCGCGACCAGTTCGGATTCGATATCGGAGCGGCCGAGGGGAGTGCCGGAAAGCCTGTGGAGGAAGAAACTGCCGCCTCCCTTGTCCGCGGCAATCGACGCCAGTTCTTCCATCATCCGGGTTTCATGCTCGTCACGCTGGATCGTGACGTTCGCGGATTTGGCATTGTCCGCAATCGTTTCGCGCCGCTTGCCGCCCCAGAGAACGGGCTTGTCCGACAGACTCAACAGCTCGGCCATGCAAAGGAAAGTGCGCTTGTCCTCATCAGAAAGCTGCTTCAGCAGCATGTATTACCTCCGGCTCATTTGGAAAAAGTGAATTGACGTGCCACGCTCACAGCCGCAATGGCTCGTCGGAATCCATGAAAGCATCGAATTCCGATTGCGATGCAAACTGCAACTGCTTGCCGAGCAAGGTCGCGTAGTGATTGATGGCGGCGGCGAGGTCGTCGACGCCGCCGCCGCGAAGTGCATCGACCGCCTGGAACAGGTCCTGTGTTTCACGACGCAGCTGCGGCATCTCGCTGGCCACCATCGCGTCCAGCGCGGCCTGTTCCTCGGCGATCTGCGCCCGCGCACCGGCTTCGATGGCGCGCACCCGCGCGAGGTGTTCGCGCGACAGCTCCGCCCCTTTTGCCGCGTCGAGCGCGCTCTGGTAGAAAATCGAGGACAGGGTGTAGCCGACCATGCCGCCGATCGCGGCGCCAACGAAGGGAATCGGGACCACCACCTGGCCAAGCGCAGCAAACATGCCGCTCGACAGCATGCCCGTACCCTTTTCCCCGATTTCCATGAGCAGCTGCGATTCCGTTATCTCGCCGCGCACGTAGCTGGCGATCGACGTGCCCAGGGACAGGCAGACATTGACCACGAGCGTAGGAGCACTGGTATTCGCCAGCGCGCGGATGCCTTCGCGGCTGGATTGCTGCATCAGGGCCTTGGTTGCCGAGCCGACGAAAGCCGTACCGTAAGCGGTGGCGCCGGACTTGACGACGTCTTTTGCGATCTCGCCGGCGGCTTCGCGCAATTCCTTCTCGTTCTGCGCCACGGCGAAGGCATTCTTGAGCAGGGAAACGCTGCCGCCGATAACGGCGCCGTATTTGGCCGCCTGCGTGCCGGCCCGGTGGCTAGTCCTGGCAATGTCGCGTACCGTGGCGAGCGTCGGATGCTGGCGGTAGAAGATAGCCTCTTGCGTCGTCAGGCCGCTGTCGCAGACGTTGTCGGCAAGTTCCTCGTAGTTCGCGGCTTCGCGCCGCAACCTGGCGGCCACCTCGGGCTTGCCGTTCTGCTCGGCCTTCTCGGCATTCTTGCGCAGGTTTTCGGCCTGTTTCTGGCAATAGGCCTTGGCGTCGACAAACTGTTCGGACGGCAGTTCCAGCTTCACGCCGCGATAGCGGGCGAACTTGCCGTCTTCGCCGGCGATCCGGGCAAACAGCTGATTGCGGTTACCGACGAATTTCATTTGGGTTTCGGTACCCTGGACGATCTGCCCGTCGAGAACCTGAACCCGGTCGACCACGTTATGGTTTTTCCCATACTGCGGCAGGTCGTCACTCCTTACCGTACGCTGTTTCGAGCCCTTGATGATGGCTTCCGCGTTATCGCGGCTGGTAGTCGCCACTTCGGCCGAAAAACCGGCCTGCTGCTTGATGTTCTTGGCAGCTTCTTCCGGATTTGCACTGACCTTGTGCTTGGCAATGCCGGCCAGGCCCTTCGCCAGTTTTTGGCCGGTCTCGTTATCGACACCGCGATAACCTTTGATGTATTCGGCGTTCGCGCTGCCGAAACGTTCCACCGTCTCCCTGGCGGACATGACGACGCCTGCGCGCACGGTGTCTGAATCCCGTTTTGCTGTTCCAGCCGACAATTTATCTTTCTTTTTCATAACTTTTATCATAGCACGCTGGTTTTACGGGCTTCAGGACTGGACTTGCATTGTGGAAAATAAATGACGCTTGAGCTGGTTGAATTCTTCCTTCGTCAAGGCGCCGTGCTGGTAAAGCTCGAACAGGCTTTTCAGCTTGTCGACCTCATCCGGATCGCGCCCGGCTGCATCGGCGACAACCGGCTCCGGTTTCGCTACCAGGCGGGAACAGATACGGCCGGCGCCACGCGCGACCGAGGCCAGGCTGGCATAGACGCCGCAAAGCAGGAAGAAAAAGAAAAGGATGACGCCGATCATCAGAATAATGCGCATGATTTATTGAATAAAATTCCAAGCTAGAAGGTATTCTCATCAAGGCAGCGACAAAAGGCGTCGCGGGAATTCATCGATCAAGCCTCAGCTTCGCCATGTGCCGCTGGACTGGCAAAGAAACCACGCTTTCTTTGTTTTTCTATTAATAGAGAATACCGCTGTGATAGTCTGTGCTCATGTTTTCGATAGCCAGCACCAGGCACTTCGGCGGCCTTCTTATGCAGAGCGATCAACGGCGCATGAGCACGGCGCTACTGATCGCCGTGCTGCTTCACGCGCTATTACTCAGCATTACCTTCGGTGGCCAGACCTTCGGCCTTCCCGGCTTCAAGCTGCCATGGAAAGAAAGGCGGCTCGGCGCCGACGATTTACGGGTCATGCTCGCGCCATTGCCGGCGCCGGCACAGGCCCGCAACAGCGTCTTTCCGCCGCGGCCGGAATCGCCCGCCCAGGAAGCCAATCCCGTGCTCGCGCCGGAGAACGTCTCCACGCTCGGCAGCACGGTGTCGTCGGTATCGACGTCGCCGATTGCGACGCCGTTGCCGAATCCCAAGCCGGCTGCGGCCTCGGCGCCTGCATCCGCGGTCGAACCCGTCATGACGGTGAACAAGCAAGCCCTTGCAAAGCTGTCGACGGCCCCTGTGCCGCGACAGTCCCCTGCACACATCGACGAAGCGCCAACCGAAAGCATCACCCGCGAAGTCGCGCAGCCTCCGGTTGAACAGGCGATCCAGGAGCGTGCGGCACTCGATCAGGCCGGACTCGAACAGGAGAAGCAGCTTGCTGAAAACCTGAGGCAAACCGAATTGATGGCCGCTGCACAACGCGAGGCAAGCCGCCAGGAGCTGCTCCGCGCAGAGACTGCCCGCGCCGAACGGGCCGCAAAGGACGAGGCGGCCCGACTGGACGCCGAACGCCAGGAACTTGCGCGGCAGGAGAGTCTGCGACGCGAAACTTTGCGTCAGGAACAGGCTAAGCAGGAAGAAAAAGCGCGGGAAGCGGCTGCCCGGCAAGAACAGGAAAAAGCCGAACTCCTTCGGCAGGAAGCGGCGCGCAAGGAAGCCATCCGGCAAGAGCAGGCAAAGCAGGCGCAACTGGAGCTGCAGCGCCAGGAACGCGCCCGCCAGGAGGCCGCCCGGCAGGAAGCCGTTCGGCAAGAACAGGCGAAACAGGCGCAGCTGGAAGCACAACGCCAGGAAGCATTGCGTCAAGAGCAGGCCGCTCAGGGCGAAAAGGCGCGCCTGGCGGCAGAAAAACTGGAACAGGAACGCGCCGACGCCGCACGGCGGGAACAGGCGCTACGCGAAAAGGCCGCGCAGGAAGCCGAACGCGAAGAGCGCCTCAAGGCGATCGGAAGACAGTTGGCTCAGGAGGCGGCACAACGCGATGCGGCATCGCGCTCTACCCTCCCCTCGGCCAGCAACCTGCGCCGCGGCTGGCTGTTCGGCCGCGCCGATGCGAATCGCGATCTCGTCCTTTACGCCGAGGCGATCAGCCAGAAGATCGAAAAGAACATGACCTTCGAGATGATCCGCGAGGTCATCAAGCAAGCTCACAATCGGCCGACGGTGACGATCGCCGTACGGTCCGACGGGACCGTTGAAAAGGTGACCTTCGTGACGTCGAGCGGCGTTCCCGCCATCGACGACGCAGTGCGCAAGATCATCGCCAGCCAGGCTCCCTATGGGGCATTTCCGCCGTCGCTGGCGCGCCAGTACGACGTGATCGAAATCCGCCGTACCTGGATCTTCGATATTGCCGTCCGGCTGGAATGAATCCCCTTTGGATTAACGATAAAGCCGCAGCTTGGCAACGGCCCGGCTCTGCATTCCTGCCTGGATCGACAGGGATGGCCGAGGCGTCGCAGGCTGCATGAAACTCGTCAGCACCCGGCCCAAGGGCTTTTCCACCCAGCGATAAAAGGCCGCTCCGGCCGCCAGGCTGGCCATCCACGCCACCAGCATCCCGAGCGCCTGCTCATGCGGCTGATCCGACACGAAACGGGTAAACGCCGCATTCACCACCAGGCATACCGGAAAGTGGACGAGGAAGACCGAAAACGAGATCGCCGCCATGCGATTCACCAGCGCCCATCCATGGCCGCGATAATCCGCGAGCCTGATGCGGCCAAACAGGAACAGCACGCAAGCCACCACCAGCGCCACCGCAATCCGGCTGCGGAATTCGAGATTCAATGCCAGCAGCGTCGGCACCACCATGACCATCAGCAGCACGGCGGTTTCGCCAGGCCGGCGCGCCGGATCGCTCGCCCACCATGCCAGCATGCCGAGCCCGTAGCTGCCGAAGAAATACGGCGCCCACACATCCCAGTCGGCATCGCGATTGAAATACAGCAGGGAGATGCAGACGCCAATGGCAACCACGGCCGGCGTCAGCCAGGACCGGCGCCGCTGGTTCGAAACGCGGCCGGCACTCCACAACAGCAGGGTCACCAGCGCATACAGCTGAAAATCGATCGCCACATACCAGGCGCCTGCAGACAGGGCCTCATAACCCAGCACGTCATGCAGCAGCAGAAAATGTGCGCTCAGTTGCGACAGCGTCGGCGGCGCCGAGATCGAATCGTGGGTCATCCATTGGCTGGCCAATGCGGAGGCGCCGATCGCCAGCAGCATCGCCGCCATGAAGGGCAGCGCCAGCCTGATATAGCGGCGCCAGATCGTGGCGAAAGGATGTTCGATGCCGGGATGGGCTTGCGGGGAGAGCGATTTCGCGGCCAGGAAGCCGCCGACGACGAGGAATACCTGCACGGCGATGCGGCCGTATTCGTCGAGCCAGTCGATCAGCGCCGGCATCAGCGGCCGCGCCTGATCGGCCATCGGGCCATAGAACGCCAGGTGGTGCAGGACGATCAGCTGCGCGGCGCCGGCCTTCAGCAGATTAATCAGGCCAAACTGTTTCTGGACCGTCCGTTGCGGCCCACCTGCTCCCATTCCTAACTTCATCGGTAATATCCTCAGCAATTCCTTACCCGACCTTCATCGGGCAAGGTGCTGCCGATATTGCCGAGCGGGCGCGAATGATAGCCCACCAAGGCTGAATACGGCCACTCGTTACATTCAGTAACTTCCGTCAATACGCATCATTTAGCTGTGATTATTCGCGATCAAATCACCTTTTATATGGTGGGAATGTGAGGATTTTCGGCAGGCGTCCATGGAATATAGTTCTATGAAGAAACTTATTAAAAGGCGCCTTTAGTGAAAACGAATAAGCTCAGGCTCTCCATTGGATGGGTACCGAAATTTGTCGCTATATGCCTTTTCGGAACATATACGCTGAGTACCGCAACCGGTGCGTCGGCGCAGACTCTGCACGCGCCTTCGCGGACGCTCTACAAATGTAAGGAACAAGGCAAGCTTACCTACTCGGATTCACCCTGCCTGGGTGCCGAAAAACTGGAGGTCGAGCCGACTCGGGGAGTCAACAAACTTTCTGGGGAAAAGCGAGTTGGTCCCGATGTCCGACGTGAGCTTGAGCGGGAAATGTTCGCCGAAATGGTACGTCCGCTCACCGGCATGAGCAATAAACAGTTCGAAGTCGAAGTCCGACGAGTGAAGCTACCTTGGGTAGCACAACAGGAATGCCGTCGCCTGGATCAGGACCTCGTCACCACGGAAAACGAAGAAAAGCGAGCCGCACAGAACGCATTACGCGATGTCCAGGCACGCCTGTTCTTGATGCGGCAGCGATTCCGGGAACTCCGCTGCTGACATCCAGTCCAGGCATCACCCCCGCCTCATCGGCACCGCCAACCCGCGCCGGCTCGCCACCTGCACCATCAGCGCCGCCCCGGCCGCCACGCAAAACGCCAGCCCGATCGACTGCCCGCGCAACAGCAGCGACAGCACCACGCAGAAAGTCGCAAACGCGTAATACCCGCGCACCATGCCTAGCAGGATATTTACCGCATACTCGCGCCCCGAGGCGGCATGCGAGAAGCCGACCAGGATCGTCCCCATCACCGGGAACATCGCAAAGAAGCCGCTCAGGCGCGGCCCGATGCCGGCGGCGGCATACGTGACCGTCAGGGTCAGGAGGGCGCCGGCCAGCATCCGCAGCGGCAGGTCGTTCGGCTGCACCGGGCTGCGTGCGCCGGCGCCATGCATACGCGGGAACAGCCGCGGCGCCAGCGCCAGCACACAGACGACCAGGACGAAGCCCGGCAGCAGCGGCAGTTCGATCAGTTGCAGGCCCGCCACCGCGGCCGCATAGGCCGTCAGCGCCGCCAGCAGCGAGCCGGGAACGCCGAAGCGGCCGGAAGCCCAGGCGTAGGCCAGGCAGAACACCAGCACCGCGATCACGGCAATCAGGGTATGCGCGGCGGCGGTCGCCACGAAGCCGGAACCCTGCTCGATCGCCATGGTCAACAGGATAGGGCCGGCCACGATGGGAAGTGCCGACAACCATCCGGCCGCGTTCGGTCCCCAGCGCCGTCCAGCCAGCGTGACCAGGTAGATCAGGGCAGGAACAAGGCACAGCTTCAGGACGAGGACGGTGGTCAAGGCGGGCTCGGGATCATGTATAGTCTAGTCGGCAATTATCCCACGCTGCGGTACCCATGACTTACCGACTCGCCATCTTCGACTTCGACGGCACCCTGGCCGATTCCTTCCCCTTCTTCCTCAGTGTTTTCAACACGATTGCTGACCGTCATGGTTTCCGCCGCATCGATATCGAGAAGTCCGCCCACCTGCGCCACTACAACACGCGGCAGATGATGGAGCACGTCGGCATGCCGGCCTGGAAGCTGCCGGCGGCCTCCCGTACTTTCATGGCGATGATGAAGGAGAGCGCCGGCTCGATCGCGCTGTTCGACGGCGTCGCCGAGGCGCTGCGGCACCTGGCCGAGCGTGGCGTGCTGATCACGGTGGTGTCGTCGAACTCCGAGCACAACGTGCGCACCGTGCTGGGGCCGGAATTGTCCGCCCTGGTCAGGCAGTTCGAATGCGGGATGTCGATCTTCGGCAAGGCCAGCCGCATCCGCGCGGTGCTGAAGCGCTGCGGCGTCGCCGCCGGCGAGGCGATCTGCATCGGCGACCAGGGCACCGACGCCGAAGCTTCGCGCAAGGCCGGCGTGGCCTTCGGCGCCGTGCACTGGGGCTATGCCGCCATCGAGGCGCTGCGGACGGCAGGCTGCGACGTCGAATTCTTCACCCCATCCGAGCTGCGCCGGATAGCTGATTTGTAAGAATTTATTGCAACGCACAAAATTGTGGTTCTCCCTCATTGAAAGCAACTACTTCGCATGCTAAACTTTCGCATTCAAATAGTATTTACATGAATAAATAAATGCGCTTATCGGACCAGACCCTGAGCAATCTCACCGCCGCTCTCACCCTTTCCTCGCGCGTCTACCGGGCCGCCGCCGACAAGGTCGCGGCCGACTACGGCCTGTCGCAGGCAACCGGCCTGCCGGTGCTGGTCATCAGCCGCTTCGGCGAGAACGGCGTGCGACCCGGCGTGCTGGCCGAGACCCTGAGCCTGGAAGCCTCGTCGATGGTGCGCGTGGTCGACCACCTGATCGAGTCCGGCCTGCTGGAGCGCCACGACGATCCGAACGACCGCCGCGCCAAGATCCTGCGCCTGACCGACGAAGGCTACAAAACCGCCGAGCTGATGGACCAGGCCCTGGTCCCGTTCCGCCGCAAGCTGTTCGATGCCTTCGAGCCGGCCGACGTCGAAGCCTGCCTGCGCGTGCTGGCCGGGCTGCCCGACGCCATCACGAATCTCACCCTGTCCCAAGCCGCCGAACGCAAGAGCGCATGAAGCTGTTCACCTGGTCGGAGGCGCTGTTCTCCGTCAAATCATTCGTGGCAGCGATGCTTGCGGTGTACATCTCGATGCGCATCGGACTGCCACGACCTTTCTGGGCGATGATGACCGCCTACATCTGTGCCGCCCCGTTTGCCGGACCGACCCGTTCCAAGGGCCTGTACCGCGCGGGCGGCACCATCCTGGGCGGCACCATGGTCACCTTCGTGGTGCCGCGCCTGGTCAACTCGCCCGAGCTGCTGTCGCTGGTGCTGGCGCTGTGGATCGGCGGCTGCCTGTTCGTCTCGCTGCTGGACCGCACCCCGCGCTCCTATCTCCTGATGCTGGCCGGTTACACCGCCGGCCTGATCGCCTTCCCGGCCGTGAACGACCCGGGCGCCATCTTCGACATCGCGCTGGCGCGCGTGGAAGAGATCACGCTGGGCGTGACCTGCGCGACCCTGATCCACAGCCTGGTGCTGCCGGCGCCCTTCGGCCCGGTGCTGCTGGCGCGCCTGGACCATGCGGTGCGCGATGCCCAGCACTGGATCCGCGACGCCCTGAATCCGGCCGGCGATGCCCGTTCCGCCGGCGACCGCCGCAAGCTGGCCGGCGACATCACCGAGCTGCGCCTGATGAGCACCCACCTGCCCTTCGATACCTCGCACCTGCGCTGGACCGGGCGGGCGGTGAACGCGCTGCAGGAACGCCTGGCGCAGTTCGTGCCGGTCGTCTCCGGCATCGAAGACCGCCTGACCGCGCTGCGCACCATGGGCGCCACCAAGGTGTCGGAGCACTGGAGCGCGCTGCTGAAGGATGTGGTCGCGCTCACCGACAATCCGAAGGAGACCGTGATCGCCAGGCAGGGCAAGCTGCTGCACGACCGCATCGACGAACTCGCACCAAAGGTCCACCGCGACCTCGGCTGGGCCGGCATGATCGAGCTGAACCTGGCCGCCCGCCTGCGCCGCCTGGTCGACATCTGCCTCGAGACGCGCGCCCTGCGCCAGCACATCGATGCCGGCGTCGCCGGCCGCCTGCCGGACGAAGTGCGCAAGCTGCCGAACGTGCCGCCCAGCGCCCTGCACCTGGACTACGGCATGGCCGCGCTGTCGGCCTTCGCCGCCACTTTCGCGGTGCTGATCTGCTGCGCCTTCTGGATCCTGACCGGCTGGCCGGGCGGCGCCACCGCGCCGATGATGTGCGCCGTGCTGTGCTGCTTCTTCTCGACCCAGGACGACCCGGTCCCCTTCATCAAGAGCTTCCTGCACTGGACCATCTATTCGATCCCGGTCTCGGCCCTGTACCTGCTGGTGCTGCTGCCGGCGGTCCACGGCTTCGAAGCGCTGATGCTGGTGTGCGCGCCGATGTTCCTGGTGCTGGGCGTGCTGCTGGCCCGTCCGGCCACCTTCGGGCGCGCCATGCCCTTCCTGTTCGGCATCTGCGGCACCCTGGCCATGGTCGATACCCATAACGCCGACATGATGTCCTTCATGAACATGATGCTGTCGCAGGTGCTGGGCCTGACCGTGGCCGCGGTGACGACCCGGGTGGTGCGCACCGTGGGCGCCGCCTGGACCGCGCGCCGCCTGCTGAAGGCCGGCTGGAGCGAGCTGGCGCGCCTGGGCGGCGGCGAAAAGACCACGCTGCCGGAATTCTCGGCGCGCATGGTCGACCGCATCGGCCTGCTGACCCCGCGCCTGGCCTCGGCCGGCGGCCACCAGGACCTGCAGGCGCGCGACGCGCTGCGCGACCTGCGCATCGGCCTGAACATGACCCTGCTGCAGGAAGCCCGTCCCCAGCTCGGCCGCGGCGACGCCGCCCTGAGCCCCCTGATGTCGCAGCTGTCGCAGCATTTCGCGCGCCTGCCTGCCGTCGACAGGAATGGCGAAGCGCAGCTGCTCGACGCCCTCGACAACTCGCTGCGCGCCATCTGCGAAGGCGCCCAGGATGGCGCCCAGCGCGAGGCGCTGGCGGCGCTCACCGGCATCCGGCGCGACCTGTTCCCTCAGGCGGCGCCGTACCAGCCTGCCCTTATGACTGCAATCTGACAATGGAGATCCGATGATCGGCGAAGTCAGCATCTATGGCCTCTTCCTTCCTCCGCTCCTGCTGCTCACGCTGGCGGCGTTGGTGGTGTCGCGCCTTCTCAACCTGGTCCTGGCCCGCACCGGCTTCTATCGCCTGGTGTGGCACCCGGCACTGTTCGATTTTTCCCTGTTCGTCATCGTGCTTGGCGCACTGACGTATTTCACACGTAACTGGTCCTGACATGGCTTCGAAAAATTTTCTTCCGGCGGTCGGCCGGGTGGGTATCACTTTGCTGGTGGCCGCGGGCGCTGCCTACGCTGGCTGGCAGCTGTGGCGCCATTACGAGGTCGAGCCCTGGACCCGCGACGGCCGCGTGAAGGCCTATGTGGTGCAGGTGGCGCCGGACGTGACCGGCCAGGTGACCAAGGTCTACGTGCACGACAACCAGCGCGTGGCTCTAGGGGAACCGCTGTTCGAGATCGACCGCGCCCGCTTCGAACTGGCGCTGCGCCAGGCCGAGGCCCAGGTGATCGCGGCCCAGGCCGCGCTGTCCCAGGCCCAGCGCGAGAACACACGTAATACCCAGCTCGACGACCTGGTCTCGCAGGAGACCCGCGAACAGGGCCAGACCCGCACCGACCAGGCGCGCGCCGCCCTGGCCCAGGCCGAGGTCAACCGCGATACCGCCAGGCTGAACCTGCAGCGCTCGCACGTGGTGTCGGCGGTGGACGGCATCGTCACCAACCTCGACCTGCGCGAAGGCGCCTACGCCACCGCGTCCCACCCGGTGATGGCCCTGGTCGACCGCAACACCTTCTATGTCGAAGGCTATTTCGAAGAAACCAAGCTGCCCGGCATCCAGATCGGCGACAAGGTCGAGGTGACCCTGATGGGCACGCGCCAGCCGATCTCCGGCCACGTGGAGAGCTTCGCCGAAGGCATCGCCGACCGCGACCGCTCCACCGGCGCCAACATGCTGCCGAACGTGAACCCGACCTTCAACTGGGTGCGCCTGGCCCAGCGTATCCCGGTGCGTGTCGCCCTCGATCCGGTGCCGGCCAACGTGCGCCTGGTGGCGGGCCAGACCGCGACCGTGAAAGTGCTGCCGGCTGTGGCCCAGCCTGCGGCCGCTCCCGCCGCAGCGCCCACCACGGCGCCCACGGCAACGCCTGCCGCGAAGGCGCCGGCCGCCAAGGCAACGCATTAAGGAATGATCATGAACCGATACCGCTCCACTGCTAAAAGAGTACTGACCCTGTCGGTGCTGGCGGCGGCGGTCGCCGCCTGTACCACGGTCGGCCCCGACTACCACGTGCCGAAGAACGCCGTGGTCAAGCGCGACGCCGCCAACGCGCCCTTCATGGGCGCCGCCGAAAAATCCTTCAAGTCCGAGCCGCTGCCAGCCGATTGGTGGCACCTGTACCAGGACCCGGTGCTGGACAAGCTGATCGTCAAGGCCTTCAGCGCCAACGCCGACCTGCGCGTGGCCGCCGCCAACCTGCAGCGCGCGCACGCGGTGCTGGAAGAGGTCGAAGAGAAGAAGCGTCCGGAAGTCGAAGGCAGCGTAGCGCCGCTGTATGGCCGCCTCRCCGGCGAATCGATCGGCATCCCCGAAACGCTGCCGCGCACCGGCATCTACGACGGCGACATCAAGGTCTCCTACCAGCTCGACATGTTCGGCCGCATCCGCCGCGCCATCGAAGCCGTGGAAGCCGACCAGGACGCCGCCCAGGCCGCCGCCGACCTGGCCCACGTGATGGTCGCCGCCGACACCACGCGCGCCTATGTGGAAGCCTGCTCGGCCGGCTACCAGCTGAAGGTGGCGCAGCAGTCGGTCGACCTGCAGCAGAAGTTCGCCAACCTGACCACCGAGCGCGTGCAGCGCGGCCGCGGCATCGCGATCGACACCAGCCGCGTCAACGCCCAGCTCGACCAGCTGCGCGCCAACCTGCCGCCGCTGATGGCGCGCCAGCGCACCGCCCTGTACCGCCTGGCCGTGCTGACCGGCGAAGTGCCGAGCGCCTTCCCGGCCGAGGTGGCGCAGTGCACCACGCCGCCGCGCGTCGCCACCGCGATTCCCGTTGGCGACGGCGCCGCCCTGCTGCGCCGCCGTCCGGACGTGCGCCAGGCCGAACGCCAGCTGGCCGGTGCCACCGCCCGCATCGGCGTCGCCACCGCGGAGCTGTACCCGAACATCACCCTGGGCGCCTCGATCGGCGGGGTCGGCTTCATGAAGGACTTCGGCAACGCGAACACCTGGAAGTTCGCGCTCGGCCCGCTGATCTCGTGGAGCCTGCCGTCGACCAGTTCGGCGCACGCGCACATCGCCCAGGCCAATGCCGGTACGGCGGCCGCGCTGGCCCGTTTCGACTCGGTGGTGCTGAACGCCCTGCGCGAGACGGAATCGGCGCTGACGGTGTATGCCCGTGAACTCGACCGCAACGCCATGCTGCGCTCCTCGCGCGACCAGAGCGCACTCGCCTCGCAGCAGACGGCCAAGCTCTACCGGTACGGCCGCACCGACTTCCTGGCCGCGCTGGACGCCGACCGTACCCTGGCCAGTGCCGAAAACCTGCTGGCGGCGTCGGATGCGCAGCTGGCGGCGGACCAGGTGCAGCTGTTCCTGGCTTTGGGAGGTGGTTGGGAGAATACCCATGGCAAGCATGGGGAGCATGGCGAAGGCAAGGAAGCCAAGGGTGAGCACGAGGCTGCTGCGCAGCAGGCGGCTGGCGCCCACCACTAATGCGTAAACCGTCGTCCCCCCGAAAGCGGGAACGACGGGTCAGAGGAGCTTATCCAGCGTAACCGGCAAATCCCGCACCCGCCTGCCGGTAGCGTGGAACACCGCATTCGCAATCGCGGCCCCCACGCCGGTGATGCCGATCTCGCCGATGCCCTTCGCCCCCAGCGGGTTCACGTGCGGGTCGTCCTCGTCGACGATCTGCACGTCGATGCCCTGGATGTCGGCATTGGTCGGCACGTGGTACTCGGCCAGGTTGCCGTTCACCGCGCGTCCGGAGCGGCCGTCGATGAGGGTTTCCTCGAACATCGCCAGGCCGATGCCCCAGACGATGCCGCCCATCAGCTGGCTGTAGCCGGTCTTCTCGTTCATCAGCTTGCCGACTCCGTAGACGCCGACCACGCGCGGCACGCGGATCTCGCCCAGTGCCTCGTCCACCGTCACCTCGACGAATACCGCACCGAAGGCGTGCATCGAATACTTCTTCTTTTCGTCGCCGGGTTCGGCCTTCGCCGTCACCTCGACCGGCTCGCCGTGGCGCGCGACGATGGCGGCCATGGCTTCGCGGCGCGACGGTTCGTCCAGCAGATAAAGTTCGCCGTTCTCGACGCCGATCCGGTCGGCGGTTGCGCCGAACAGGGGCGAGGCCTGGTCGGCCAGCGCGATGCCCGCCAGCTTCAGGCGCAGCGCATGGCCGGCCGCCTGCACCGCGGGCGCCACGCTGGCCACCGTGGTCGAGCCGCCGGAGACCGGCGCTTCCGGCATCCGCGAGTTGCCGAGTTCGAAGCGCACCTGCTCCACCCTCAGGCCGATGGCGTCGGCCGCCACCTGGGTCATCACGGTATAGGTGCCGGTGCCGAGGTCCTGGGTGGCGGAGCGGAACAGCGCCGTGCCGTCCGGCTGCAGGCTGGCCGAGCACTCGCCGGCCGAGCGGTTGGTCGGATAGGTCGCGGTGGCCATGCCCCAGCCGACCAGCTTATCCCCGCGCTTCATAGAGCGCGGCTGCGGCTTGCGGTCCTTCCAGCCGAAGCGCTCGGCGCCGATTTCGTAGCACTGGCGCAGCGATTTGCTCGACCACGGCAGGTCCTTGCCCGGGTCCTTTTCCGTGTAGTTCTTCAGGCGCAGCGCCAGCGGGTCCATGCCCAGCTCATACGCCAGCTCGTCCATCGCGGATTCGAGCGCAAAGGTGCCGCTGGCTTCGCCCGGCGCGCGCATGAAGGTCGGCGTGCCCAGGTTCATGCACGCCAGCCGGTGCGTGGTCTGCTGGTGCGGGCTCTCGTACATCATGCGCGTGACGATGCCGCAGGGTTCGATCCAGTCCTCAATCATCGAGGTATAGGCGATGGTGTCGTGGCCGGAGGCCAGCAGGCTGCCATCCTCGGTCGCGCCCAGCCGGAAGCGCTGCTCGGTGTTGGGCCGCTGGCCGACCGGGCCGAACATATTGTTCCGGTCCAGCGACAGCTTGACCGGACGGCCCAGCATCTTCGCCGCCATCGCCGTCAGGGGCGCGTGCGACCACACCGATCCCTTCGAGCCGAAGCCGCCGCCGGTGTAGGGGCAGATCGCGGTCACGTTGTCGGGCGAGATGCCGAAGATGGCGGCAAGGATGCGCTGCACGCCCTTCATGTACTGGGTCGATTCGTGGATGGTCAGTTTGTCGCCGTCCCCGCTGTTGCTCCATTCAGCGATGGTGGCGTGGGTCTCGAGCGGATTGTGGTGCTCGATCGGCGTCGTGTAGGTCGCGTCCAGGCGCACGCTGGAGGCGAGCCAGCCGTCCGCCAGGTCGCCACGCCTGGTATCCGTTTCCTCGGCCAGCACCTTCTCGGGCGGATGCAGCTTCTGCCTGGCCTGTTCGAAGTCGAGCACGGCGTCCTTCTTCTCGTACTCGATGTGCAGCCGGGCCGCGGCTTCGCGCGCATGCTCGTAGGTGTCGGCCACGACCACCGCGATCGGCTGGTTGTTGTAATAGACGTCGTCTTCCTGCAGCAGGGTCAGGCGGCGGCCGATCGGCGGCTGCAGCTTGCCGTCCCTGGTTTCCTTCGGCAGGCGCATGGCGTTCTGCGGGGTCATCACCAGCAGCAGGCCGGGCACTTCGCGGGCCGCTCTGTCGTCGATGCGGACTACCCGGCCGCTGGGGATGGTGCTGGTCACCAGCACGGCGTGGGTGAGTCCCTCGACCTGGTGTTCGGCCGTGTAGTGGGCTGCGCCGCTGACCTTGGCCCAGGCGTCGGTACGGTTGATGGGTGCGCCGATTCCGTTCATGCCGCGGTTCCTTTCTCAGCTCCTGCTTTCCTGATGACCGTTTGCAGCGCCCGCACGACCGCGCGACGCGCCAGTTCGACCTTGAAGCCGTTGTGCGCATACGCCTGGGCGCCGGCAACCGCCGCCTCGCCGGCGCGCGCCAGCAGTTCGGCGCTCGGCGCCTGGCCGCGCAGGATGGCTTCCGCATCCGGTACCCGCCACGGCTTGTGGGCCACGCCGCCCAGCGCGATGCGCAGGTCGCGGAGTTTGCCGCCGTCGAGGTCGACGGCCACCGCCACCGACACCAGCGCGAAGGCGTAGCTGGCGCGATCGCGCACCTTCAGGTAATGCGAGTTGCGCGCGAACGGCGTCAAAGGCAGCTCCACCGCCGTGATCAGCTCTCCCGGCTTGACGACGGTATCGACGTCCGGCCGGTCTTCCGGCAGGCGATGGAAGTCGACCAGCGGCACCTGGCGCTCGCCGTCCGCTCCCTGCAGGTGGACCACGGCGTCCAGCGCCGCCAGCGCCACCGCCATGTCAGACGGGTGGGTCGCGATGCATTGCGGGCTGGCGCCGAGGATGGCGTGGATGCGGTTATGGCCGTCGATGGCATCGCAGCCCGAACCCGGGTCGCGCTTGTTGCAGCGGGCGAAGGCGGGGTCGGTGAAGTAATAACAACGGGTGCGCTGCAGCAGGTTGCCGCCCACCGTCGCCATATTGCGCAGCTGGGTCGTGGCGCCGTTCAGCAGGGCTTCGGACAGCACCCGGTAGCGCCGGCGCACCAGCGGGTCGGTGCCGACCGCCGTGTTGCTCGCCATCGCGCCGATGCGCAGGCCGCCGTCCGGCAGTTCCTCGATGGCGGACAGCGCGAGGCGGCTGACGTCCACCAGGCGCACCGGCTTCTCGATGCCGCTTTTGTACAGGTCCAGCAGATTGGTGCCGCCGCCGATGAATTTCGCGCCGGGCTCGCGCGCCAGCTCGATCGCGTGGTTCACGTCACGCGCGCGTTCGTAGAAGATCGATTGCATGCAAAGTTTCCCTTCAGGCCTGGCGCAGCACGACGCTGTGGATCGCCTTGACGATGTTCGGATAGGCGCCGCAGCGGCACAGGTTGCCGCTCATGCGCTCGCGGATCTCGTCCTCGGTGAACAGGGAGGGTTCGAGCTGCTCGCCTTCCGTGACGGCGCTGGCCTGGCGCTGCTTGACCTCGTCGAGCAGGGCCACCGCCGAACACACCTGGCCCGGCGTGCAGTAGCCGCACTGGAAGCCGTCGCAGTCCATGAAGGCCTGCTGCATCGGGTGCGGCTGTTCGGCCGTGCCCAGCCCCTCGACCGTGACGATCTCGCGGCCGTCGTGCATCACGGCCAGGGTCAGGCAGGAGTTGATGCGCTGGCCGTCCACCAGCACGGTGCAGGCGCCGCACTGGCCGCGGTCGCAGCCCTTCTTGGTGCCGGTCAGGTGCAGGACTTCGCGCAGGGCGTCGAGCAGAGTGACGCGCGGTTCGATGTGGAGCTGGTGTTCGGCGCCGTTGATGCGCAGCTTCAGCGGCTGCGGCGGCGCATAGGGCGCGAGGGACAGGGTATGCGCGCCCTGCCCGATTTCCCGGTGTTCGTCTTGTGGCATGGTTTCGCTCGCTTCTTTAGCTGATTGACATCGGTCCATGATGGCCGAAATCCGGAAAGCGAGGAGCGCGCGTGATGTTATTCCGCCAAGGAATCAATCACTTAGGAAATTTTTGTTTTATACTCCTGACATGACCAAACGCTCCCTCCTGATCCTGGCGACGCCCTTGCTGCTGGCCGGCTGCGTCAACGAAACGGCCAGCTATGCCATCGACAGCAGCGACCACGCACTGACCGTGATCGTCACGCAGGATTATTTCTGGAGCAAGCAGGCCGGACTGCGCCTGATCGCGTCGCGGCTGCCGGACTGCCAGCGCCAGTTCGACCTCGGCAAGACCCCGATGGCCGACCTCAACGTCGAACTGTTCTCGACCGGCGAAGACAGCTACCTGCTGCGCTCGGGCGACGAGATGTGGCAGGTCGACACCCAGAACTGCACCCAGCTGCCGCCGCCCGCCGACAATGTGCAGGCCCAGCCGATCGGTGTATTCCACTTCGACGGCAGGAAAAAGCTGGTGTTCGAACGCGCGGAAGGCGCGGCCGCCAGCGCTCAGTAAATCTCCTCGGTCAATCTGTTTGAATACCGCTCACGGCCGCAGCCAGCCGCGCGCGATCGGACCGGCCAGCAGGCGGCGGTACAGCGAGCCCAGCGAAACGGTGAGCAAGGCGCAGACGCTGTCCGCCAGGCGCGTCTGGAACAGCAGGGTCATGCCCAGTGCCACCGCCAGCGCGCCCAGCATATCCAGCGGCCAGTGCACGCCAACGAAGACGCGCGCCCACGCCACCACGAAGGCCAGCGGCAGCAGCGAGCGGCCGAAACGCTTCGCCGCCGGCACGCTGCTGGCGGCCAGCACCAGGGAGACGGTGAACATGATGGTGCCGTGGTCGCTCGGGAAGGAGCTGTCCGGCGCATGGTGCAGGAAATTGTGGCCGACGCCGGCAACGAAGGGCCGCTCGTGATACCACAGCAGGCCGATCACGGCATTGATGCCCAAAGCGCAGCCGGTCGCGGCCAGCGCCTTCACCGCCGCCTCGCGCTGCGCGCCCGCCCCGCGCATCCACAGGCCGACCAGGCCGATCGGCACCAGCAGGATCAGCCATTCGGCGCAGAACAGGGCCAGTTCCAGTCGCCAGCCATGCAGGCCGGCGTTGGAGTTGATCATGGAAAACCACAGCAGATTGATGTTCTCGAACATGACTACATGACGCGCGGATGACAAAACGCGACTGTATCAGCTCGGCAGTGGGAACTCACACACTATTACGCAAATTTAACCAAGTTCGCTGACGCGCTTACGCTGCTTGCACGCTTACTTCAGCGTTGTCCGGTCAGATGGCGCAAGCGTGCGATCTCGGTGCTGCGGCCGAGGCGTTCGAGAGCGCTCTCGAGCAGGGTGCGGTCGCCGTCGCGCAGCATGGTCCATTGCGTAAAGTATTCGTGCACGGTACGCCAGGGAGGGAACTCGGGCGGCATGCTGCGCCAGGCGCTGCCGGTATGCAGGAAGTAGAGGACGGCGCAGAAGACATCGTACAGGTCGTGCTTGCGCGGCCTGGTCTTGCGGCGCGCCGCCTCAAGCATGTCGCGGACGGTCTCGAACTGCTCGCGCGTTAGATCGCTAGGAAATGTAGGCCTGTTCATGTCGTTCGCCTCAGACAAAGTCAATTGGAGACGCGTGATACGGAACGGTTCCCGACTAGCACGTGAAGGCCTCGCGATGCCGACCAGGCGGTCGAACGGCGGGGTTTTGTCAATACAGTGTAGCAGGGGATTCCGCACACTGCTGCGGTTTTTACACAGCGATACACGGCGAGCGCGGCCCTGCGCGGCATGGCGCATCGGACCGGTGGAAGGAATGGGCGGCGCGTGGCCGCCCGGGAAGATCAGTCGCGGGCCAGCGCCAGGAACTCGGTGCGCAATCCCAGGTTCGGCTGCAGTTCGCCCAGCATGGCCGAGGTGATGGTTTCCTCGCCCGGCGTGCGGATGCCGCGGCTTTCCATGCACATGTGGCGGCACTTGATGACCACGCCGACGGCCTTCGGTTCCAGCACTTCCATCAGCGTATTGGCGATCTGGACCGTCAGGCGCTCCTGCACCTGCAGGCGCTTGGCGAACACATCGACCAGGCGAGTCAGCTTCGACAGGCCGACGATCTTGCCGTTCGGCAGATAGCCGACGGTGGCCTTGCCGAAGAAGGGGGCCAGGTGGTGTTCGCAATGGCTGTAGACCGGGATGCCGCGCACCACGATCAGCTCGTTGTATTCCTCGGCGCCATCTTCGAAGGCCTTGAGGATCTCGACCGGATCCTGCTCGTAGCCGGAAGTCCAGTGCTTCCAGGCCTTGGCGACGCGCGCCGGGGTCTCGTGCAGGCCGGGACGATTGGGATCTTCGCCGAGGCTGGCCAGCAGGCGGCGCCAGTCGTTTTCGGTGAAGACTTCTTTGTCAGACATGGTTAACCCTAAAATTGAAGACTGCCGAGAGTATATAGAAAATGCAGTCGATCTACAGACTGCGGGCTATTTCTTTGAGCGAAATGGACGCGGCCTTGGCATCGATGCGCTAGCGTGGTCGACGTCCTTTTCACTGCTAGGAGAACAGCCATGCTCGGCAGCACTGTCCTGGAAGTCGCCATCGGCCTGACCTTCTGTTACGGCACGGTGGCCCTGATCGTCACCACCCTGCAGGAGGCACTGGCCTCCCTGTTCCGCCTGCGCGCCAACACCCTGCTGGCGGGCATCAAGAGCATGCTCAACGACCCGGCCTTCGACGGCCTGGCGCGCGCCGTGTATGCCCATCCTCTGGTCAATCCGCATACCGACGGCAACGCCGCGAACGAGCGCGCGCTGCGCTCGAAACCATCCTACATCGAACCCGCGCATTTTGCGATTGCCCTGGTCGACAGCCTGTGGAAGGTACCGGGCGACTTCCTCCAGCTGCGCAGCGCCATCGACACGATCGCCGACCCGCAGCTGCGGGCCGCCATGCTGGGCATGGTTAGCCGCGCGCGCGACCTGCAGCAGTTCCAGGACATGCTGGCCGGCTGGTTCGACAATGCGATGGCGCGCATGTCCGGCGCCTACAAGCGCAAACAGCTGCTGATCTCGCTGCTGCTGTCGCTGCTGCTGGCGATCCTGTTCAATATCGACAGCATCCACCTGTTCCGCACCCTGTGGCAGCAGCCGGCCCTGGCCGCCCACCTGAAGGACGTGCCCGGCGCGCTCGACCCGGCCGTGATCGACGCCCTGATGGCCCTTCCCATCGGCTGGACGAAATTTCCGCCGGTGCTGGACGCCGACTTCGCGCTGCAGGCGGCGGGCTGGATGATCACCGCCACCACCGCCCTGTTCGGCGCGCCGTTCTGGTTCGACCTGATGCAGCGGGTGGTGCGCATGCGCGCCACCGGCGCCAGGCCGGAAGAGGTGCCGCTGGCGCTGCGGATCGAGGGGAAAGTGGCGGCGACGCCGGTACCGCTACCTTGAATTAACTCAGCGCCCGGAAGGCCGGTGCGCATCCACCAGCACGCTCGACACCGACACGTGCGGCACGCGCTCCGGCCACTCGTCGTCCGGACCGAACCAGCGCGCCTCCATGATCTCGTTGGGATCGGTACGGATCTCGCCGTCCAGGTAATCCGCGGTAAACGCGATCATCAGCGAATGCGGGAAGGGCCAGGACTGGCTGCCGAAATAGCGCAGGTTGTGCACGCGCAGGCCGACTTCCTCGAACACTTCGCGGTGCACCGCCTCCTCGATCGATTCGCCGGCCTCCAGGAAGCCGGCGAGCGGCACGAAGCGCTTCGAGGGCGACTGCGTGTGCAGGGCCAGCAGGAAGGAATCCCCCTTGCGGATCAGTACCATCATCGCCGGCGAGATGCGCGGATAGGCCATGTGGCCGCAGTTCGTGCACTTGAAACAACGTTCCCCCGCCATGCGGAAGGTGGCACTGCCGCAGGCGCCGCAGAAGCGGTGGGTGCGCGCCCATTCGGCTACCTGGGCCGCCCGTGCGGCCACCCCCAGCAGGGTCTCGTCGAATTCCGCGAACAGCGAACGCAGGCCGCGCCAGCCATAGCCCTGGGGCGCGCGCGCTTCGTCCTCGACCCAGCCGGCCTGGCAATAGCGGCCGTCCAGCAGGCCGACCGGCTGCAGGGCTTGCGGGTCGAGAGCCAGGCTGGCGACGGCGGCGCGGTCGGGCAGGGCCAGGTCGGCTTCGCGCACCAGCAGGCGGCCTGCATGAAAGATGAGCGACAGCGCGTCATCCGCTTGCTGCGGGTCCTGCGGAGGCGCCATCAGGGGCGTGAACGAGGCGGGCGTCTGGAGCATGGTGGTATCCGGTAACGAGATACCCGATCATACCGCGACACGCACAGCTTCGATGACCATGCCCTGATATCCCTCGCTTGGTCGCGCAGAACTATTCCCGGCTCATCATGCTCCAAACCTTCGCTGGACCGTTACGGCGCACATGCAGAAGGAGGAAACGATGATCCGCCGTCCATTCCTGCACCGCCTCGACCCGCCATCCGTCGTCGTGTTCCGCGCGCTCGATCTGGGCGACATGCTGTGCGCCGTGCCGGCCCTGCGGGCGCTGCGCTCGGCCGTGCCGCGCGCCCACATCGCCCTGGTCGGCCTGCCCTGGGCGCAGCAGTTCGCCGACCGCTTTACCGGCTACGTCGACGAGTTCATCCCCTTTCCCGGCCATCCGCTGCTGCCCGAACAGCCGGTGCAGCGCGACGGCCTGGCGCGCTTCTACAACAGCCTGTCCGCGCGCGAGTTCGGGCTGGCGATCCAGCTGCACGGCAGCGGCGACGTCAGCAACGACATCGTCAGCGGCTTCGGCGCCAAAGCGCTGGCCGGCTATTCCCGCGGCGAGGCGGTGGTCCGCGGCCGCACCGTCCTGCTGCCCTATCCGGAGACGGGGGCCGAGCCGGAGCGCCTGCTGGGCCTCATGGAGCGACTCGGCGCCGAGGCGGCCGGGCTGCACCTGGAGTTTCCGCTGTCGCAGCAGGACGAGGAAGAACTCGACGCCAGCGGCCTGGCGAAGAAGTTGAAGGACGCCGCCTATTTCTGCATCCACCCCGGCGCGCGCCAGCGCGACAAATGCTGGCCGCCGCCGCGATTCGCCGAAGTCGGCGACCGCCTGGCAGCGGAATTCGGTCTGCAGCCGGTGCTGACCGGATCGGCCGCCGAAGCCGACCTGACGGCCGAAGTGGCATCCCACATGCATCACAAGCCGCTGGATGCCGCCGCCCCGATCTCGATCGGCGCCATGGCCGTGCTGATGCGCAAGGCACAGCTGCTGCTGTGCAACGACACCGGCGTGTCCCACATTGCCGCCGGCCTCAGGCTCAAAAGCGTGGTGGTATTCAGCAAGGCCGACATTGCGCGCTGGGCACCGCTCGACCGTCACAGCCACCGCTGCATCTGGGACCCGGACGCCCAGCGCGCCGCCGTCGTGCTGCAGCATGCGCGCGCCCTGCTTTCCGGCACCGGGCCGAGCCGCCAGCGCAGCGTGGGGATGTGGCCTTACTGGTGACGCTGCGCCGCCGCCTTGTCCGCCGCCTGCGTCTTCCCGTACAGCCAGGGATTCAGGCTGGGATCGTCGTACAGCTTGAACTGGCGGTAGACCTTGAAGAAGGCCTGTCCCGCCCGCGCCTCGGCCAGCAGCTTGTCGAGGCAGGACATCAGGTCTTCGCGCTGCGCAGCCAGGCGCTCCAGCTTGCAGGCGCAGGCGTGCATGTGGTCTGACCCGGCTTCGTGGCGCCGGGCCTGGGCGCGCATGTGGTGGATCTTGAGCGCCAGGATCGACAGGCGGTCGATCATCGCCCCCGCGGTTTCGCTCGACAGGCGGGCGCCGGGACGGCGGCTGATGCGCTCGAACTCGCGCAGCAGGCGTTCGTCGAGGGCCTCGACCGCGTCGTTGCGCTTCTGGTTGTAGCGGTCGATCAGGCGCTTGCCGGCGGCGATCTCGGTGGGCGGCACGTCGAGCCGGCGGGCGCGGTCTTCCTCGCGCCACAGCAGGCCGTTGTAGCGGTGGTTGGCGGCGATCCAGGTCCAGGCGCCGGATTGGGCGTCATCGAAGATGGGCCAGTCGGGATTGCGCAACTGCCGGTCGTGGAAAGCCACGACCGATGCCGCGTCGATGGTGCTGTGCATGAAGACTCCCTGCTGTACGGTGGCGACAGCGTTTGGAGTGCCCAGGCATACGGGGAGTTCACGCGACCACCCCCATGCTTGGCGGGGCGCAAACGGTGGAGACCAGGATAAAAAAGGGCGGCGCCTTGCGGTAACCGCCCCTGATTACTTCAGCATGCGGGCGCGGGTGGCCACCCAGGCGATCAGCGTTGCCAGGCCGCCGACGTAGGCGATGGCGATCTGCATGCCGAAGCTCTGGGCGATGGCGCCGATCACCGGCGGACCCATCAGGCTGCCGCTGTAGGCCATGCTGGCCACGCCGGCCAGTGCTGCCGGACCCTGGCCGCCGGCGGCGCTGAACACGAACGGAAACACCAGCGACATGCCGAGACCGGCGACGGCAAAGCCGAACAGGGCGCAGTAGGCATTCGGCGACAGCACGGCGAAGAACAGGCCGGCCGCGCCCAGCATCGAACCGCTGGTCACCAGCGGACGGGCGCCGTAGCGGGCCTTCAGCTTGTCGCCGATCAGGCGCGACAGCAGCATCATCACCGAGAAGCAGGACAGGGCCAGCGGCGCCAGGCCGTCCGATGCGCCGAAGTGCTCTTTCAGGAACACGCCGCTCCAGTCGGCGATGCTGCCTTCGGCCATCGAACCCAGGAAGCCCAGCGCGCCCAGCACCAGCAGTTCGCCGCGCGGCAGCGTGAACTTCTTCTTCTCGACGGTGGCGCCGGCACTGTCGTCGGCATCCAGCATGGTGTAGGCGTAGTACAGGACGACCGCCAGCGGACCGGCCAGCATCAGGAAGTGGGTGGCCGGCATGATGTGCAGGCTGGCCATCAGGCTGCCCAGGGTCGCGCCCGCCAGGCCGCCGGCGCAGCCGAGGCCGTGCAGCTTGGACAGCTCCGACTTGCCGGTCGCCTTTTCACGGGCGGTGGCGGCCGAGTTGATGGCGACGTCGAAGGTGCTGGCGGTGATGCCCAGGCTCAGCACGGCCATCATCAGCAGCGGTACGGTCGGGGCGGCGCCGATGGCGATCAGCACGCACAGCAGGGCCAGGCCCGAGAACAGCAGGGTCTTGCGCGCGCCGAGCGAGGCCATCATGCGCGACGAGATCGGATAGGACAGGACGGCGCCCAGGCCGCCCATCAGCAGCACCATCGACAGCGCCGAGTGCGAAACGTGCACGCGCTCGGCCATCGCCGGGATGCGGCCGGCCCAAGAACCCATGATCACGCCGAACAGGGTGAACAGGACGGGCAATGCATATTGCTGAGCCTGCGCGATCGACGGGGTGCGGGCGATGGCTCGGGCGGTGCTGGTGCGGGAAGGAGTCGGCATTATTCGTTTTCGGGAAGCTGAAAGCAAAACGCCAACCAGAAGTAGTTGGCGATCGGAAACTGATGGAAGGAAATTCTACGCCCTCCACAGGACTTTTGCTTTGCCGTGCGGAAAAAAATTTCTTTCCATTTGTAAGCATTTATCGAAGCGTTGCGCGATATAGACAAAATGATGCAAGCGATAACGAAAATTTCTTCGAAAACAGAGAATAAGTCGAATTTAGCGGTGAATTACGTGAAAAAGAAGCGTGATATCAGCCATGTGCAAACCTCATAATGGCCGCGATTTGTGACTGGAAAGCAAAAAATCGCCGTGGAACCCGCCGCTGCCGGACGCGTGAAAGCCACCTCGCCGCGTGTCATGCGAGCAGGTTTTCGGCAGGAGAGATTTTGTAACTGAATGCAACGCGCAGCTGCTGCCGGCGTTACGAATGTGCGGATGCAGCCCGGTCGATCAGGTCGGCCGGGACACTGCACCGACCTGCGCCGGTCAGCTCTTCAGGAAATCCAGCATCAGCCCGTTGAGCTGCTGGGCGTGGGTCGCGGCAAAGCCGTGCGGCGCGCCCTTCACCACCTCGAGGCGGCTGCCGGGAATCATCTGGTGCGAGCGCTGGCCGGACACTGCCAGCGGCACGATCTGGTCGGCGTCGCCGTGGGCGACCAGGGTCGGGACGTCGAATTTTTTCAGGTCGGCGCGAAAGTCCGTGGTGCCGAAGGCGACGATGCATTGTTCGGTCGCCAGCGGCGATGCCGCCCAGGCCTGCCATTTGCTGAAGGCCAGCAAGTCCTGGCCTTGCCCCGGCTGCAGGTTGTAGAAATTCGGGAAGAATCCTTCGAGGAAGGCGATGCGGTCTTTCCTCACGCCCTCCAGCATGCCGTCGAACACGGATTTGTCCACGCCCTCCGGGTTGTCGTCCGTCTTCAGCAGGAAGGGCGGCACGGCGCCCAGCAGCATGGCCTTCGACACGCGCTCCGTGCCGTAGCGGCCGATGTAGCGCGCCACCTCGCCGCCGCCCATCGAAAAGCCGGCCAGCGCCACGTCGCGCAGGTCGAGCTGGGTGATCAGCTCGTTCAGGTCGGCGGCAAAGCTGTCGTAGTCGTAGCCCGCGGTCGGACGGCCGGACTGGCCGAAGCCGCGGCGGTCGTAGGCGATCGCGCGGTAGCCGGCCTCGGCCAGCGCCGTGATCTGCGATTCCCACATGCGGTGGCTGAGCGGCCAGCCGTGGATCAGCACGACGGGTTTTCCTTGCCCCTGTTCGTAGTAGTACAGCTCGGTCGGATTGGCGCCGGACGTGCGGATGGTAGGCATGGACACTCCTTTCATGAGAAGTCGGCAGTGTAAGGCTTTGTCCGGCGACGAATCGCACGCTTGCCCGCCGCCACAAGCTGAATTGCCTCCAGCTTCTCCGAGCGCTTGTCGTTCCGCCCGGCGGCAGCGGTTCCATCATCTGTCCTCGCTTACTTCGCCGCGTTCCAGGCCGCAACCTTGGCACGCGTCTGCGCCAGCATGGCGTCCAGCGCCGCCCGATCCTGCAATCGACCGCGCAGCACCACGGCGCGGATCTCGCGCAGCGCGCCGATATCCTCCAGCGGATTGCGCTCGACCAGCAACAGGTCGGCCGCCTTGCCGGCTTGCACCGCGCCGTAGCGATCGAGTTTGCCGAACCAGGCCGGTCCCGCACGCGTGGCCGCGGCCAGCGCCTGGGGCGGCGTCAGGCCGAGTTTGACGAACAGGGCCAGCTCATCGTGCAGGCCGATGCCGGGATAGTTGAACGAATTGAGGAAGCCCGCATCGGTGCCCGCCATGATCGTCACCCCGGCTTGTTGCAGCATGGGCAGCACGGCCGCCACCTGCTCATAGTGGGCGTGGCGCGCCGCCACGTCGGCCGGCGTGGCCTTGGCCGCGCGGTCGACACGCCACTGGTAAGTCTGGCGCAGGCGCGGACCGATATAGGCGAGGTAGGCGTCCTTGTCATGCGCGTCGCTGTCGAGAAAGGCCAGGACGCGGCTGCCGTTCAGGGTCGGCGTCACGAACACGCCGGCTTGCGCCAGCTGGCGATACGACGCCATCGCCCCTTGCGGGTCGAAGCCTTTGGCAAGGCGGGCGCTGGCCTGGGCGCGCGTGATGCGGCCAGCCGCAAAATCGGCGGCGATACTGTCGCCATCACGCACTCCTGCGTTGTAGGCGTAGTCGAGGTGTTCGATCGAACTGATGCCGGCATCGACGGCCTGGCGCACCGTCAGCGCCATCGGGATGTGGCCCGAGGTGCGCATGTGGCGCGCCTTGGCCTGGGCCAGCGTGTACAGGAACAGCTGGGGATCGAGCGTGCTGTCGGTGATCTTGACGAAGTCGACTTTATCGCGCCGCTGCAGGCGGTCCAGCGCGGCGTCGGCATCGGCCCGGCTGCCCACCTCCAGGGTGCCCTTCCAGACCGGCTTGATGCCCTCGATCTTGGCGCCCGAGGTGAACAGCTGCGGCCCGAACAGGCGGCCTGCCGCGATATCGGCGCGCCAGGCCAGCACTTGCTCGGGCAAGTCGCCCGAGGCGTCGCGCACGGTCGTGATGCCATGCGCGACATACAGCGGCAGCAATGCCTGGTTTTCTTCGATCAGTTCGGGACCACCGCCGAAATGCACGTGCATATCCCACAAACCGGGCAGCAGGTAACGGCCGGCGGCATCGCTGTTGCGCGTGGCGCGCCAGCCGGCGGCGATGACGGCGTCGGGACCGCTGGCGACAATGTCCTGGCCGCGCACGGCCACGGCCTGGTCGTCGAGAACGCGCGCCTGCGCCACGTCGACCACGCGCGCATGGCGGATCAGCAGGTCAGCCTGGGCCGGCTCGGCCGCTTGGACGGAGGACAGCAGGAATGCGAACGAGAAAGCAAGGGGGCGAAACAGGGACATGGCAAGTCGAATCAGTAGAAGGTGAACGGGATGCGGAAGATCAAAAGAAAACGGCGAGCGCCGGGTGGCGCTCGCCGTTTCGACAGCGAATCCGCTTGGGGACCTTCCTGGTTTAGAACGGGATGTCGTCATCCATATCCGAGAAGTTCGGTGCCGGTTTCGGCTGCGGACGGGCTGCCGGTGCCGGCGGGGCCTGGCGCGGCGCCGGACGGCTCGGCGGTGCGTCGTAGCTGTCGCCGCCGCCGCCGTAGCTGTCGCCACCACCGAAGCTGTCGCCGCCGCCCATGCCCTGGCGGCCGCCCAGCATCTGCATGTTTTCAGCGATGATGTCGGTGGCGTAGCGTTCGATGCCGTCCTTGTCGGTGTACTTGCGGGTCTGCAGGCGGCCTTCGACGTAGACCGAGGAACCTTTCTTCAGGTACTGGCCGACGATTTCAGCGAGGCGGCCGAAGAAGGAGATGCGGTGCCACTCGGTCAGCTCTTTCTGTTCGCCGGTGTTGCGGTCCTTGGATTTGTACGAAGTGGCCACAGCGATGTTGGCGATGGCGTCACCGCTCGGCATGTAGCGGATTTCCGGATCGCGGCCGAGGTTGCCGACGATGATGACCTTGTTGACTGATGCCATGGTGAAACTCCTTCAGAATGATGTGAGCCCTGGCTCTGCGTGTTGACTAAGTGCCAGGGAAATTAAGGGTATTGCCTCCGTTATTATGCCTGTTTGCTAGGCTTAACAGGCAACTTTTTAAACGCTGCGGAGGCAGGCGCATGCCGGTTTATCCGACATCCGCTCAGACAGGCAAAATGGGGGCGAAGTGCCCCATTTGGAAGAGACGCCCGTCAAAGTTCTCGAGGTAACGATGCGCTAGTAAGTCGCTTTACCCGAGCGCTTTTTACTCGAGGTTCACCGCGGTAATCTCGCCCCCGAGCGGCGTGATGTACAGCACCCCGTTCGGCGACAGCGACAGCCGGCCTCCCTCCGGGCAGGACCACACGACCTTCCGGGTCGCGATATCGATCGCAACCGTGCCGGCGCCGCCCTGCGGCTCGCCGCTGACGAACAGCAGGTTCCTGGTGGCCAGGATCGAATGCGAGACCGAGACCGGGCCCGGTCTCGGCATGCTCCACAAGGTCTTGCCGGTGGCGCGGTCGAGCGCCAGCACGGCATTGCCGGTGACGCCGTACAGCACCGGCCCCGGCGGTGCTGCCATCTCCAGCAGTACCGGCCCCTGCCACTTGAAGCTGCCCTGGGCGATGCCGGTCGCCACGAGTCCGTTCGGCGACAGCGCATACGCCAGGCCATCCGCCACCATTCCGTCCATGGGGCTGTCGGTGAATTGGCGGTGATGATCCACCACCTTGGCGCCGGTCTTCGCATCCATGCCGAGCAGGCCGCCATCGGAAAAGGCCACGTAGACCCGGCCCTGGTCGACGGCCGGCGCGAAGGCATGGTTCGGCGCGCCGGTCCACTCGCTTTCCCACAGCAGCTCATGGGTCGCGGCGTCGAATTTCGCCAGCAGCTTGCCGGCGGCGCGGTCGTTCACGTAGATGCCGCCGTCGGCAATGACGGGCGCCATGCGCATGTCGGCGGTCGAGTGGCCGGGTGCACGCCGGCTCGGGATGACCCGCTTGTCGAGCAACGCGCCGGTGCGCTGGTCGAAGAACAGGAGGGCATCGCCATCGATGCCGGCCTGGGCGCTCAGCACCACCTTGCCGTCATCGGCCGCCGGCGGATCGACGAGGTCGAATTTGCCGAGCGCCGCGGCCCAGCTTTCCTTGCCCGTCGCTTCGTCGAGGGCGCGCAGGGTCCATTGCCCGGCGGCTTCCTGGACGACGGCGAAAGCCTGCCCCTTGTCGAGCGCAAGCTGGGCCTGGGAAACCGATGCGCCGGCAGGCAGGGACCAGGCGAAACGGCGTGTGAATCTTGCCGGGTCGAAGGCGGCGGGCACGTGGTTCGTGTGGCCGGCATTGCCGCCCGTCGCCGACCAGGCCGGCAGGCCCGGCATGGCGGACAAGGGCGTCAGGTGGCTTGCCGGCGCCGCCTGCGGCAAGGCGCCGGCGGGAACGCGCGCCGGCCCGGCAACCGGGCCGGCGCCGACCGCACTCTTGCCGCTGCCGTTGCAGCCTACCTGTGCGATGGCCAGCGTCGCCAGGAACAGCGTGCGCAGGATGATCTTCATGAAATGAGCCGGGGACGGCAAGCGTTGAAAACCGAAAAGTATTTCACTGTCCGGCCGACCTCTCAATTCCATTCCAATAGAAACCAAAAGTAATTATGCACTTAATACTTTTAATAAAACGCCACCTGTCTCAGGAATTTATTTCGAGATTTTGATCGCTTTGTCATTGAAGAGGGCCTGAAGCAGCCCACATACGAAAGACCAGAGATTCCATGTAGATAACGCGGCCACAGTTAATTCACGCCACGTATACCACTGTGAATAAAAACAGGTAAACTAGTGAGTTCTTCTCGCTTGGCCCGCTCACCGTGGAACTTCGTGCGCCGGCCCTCAACCATTCGAAAGCCAGCAAAAACCTGATGGAAGAAATCCGAATCCGCGGCGCCCGCACGCACAACCTCAAGAACATCAATCTCGACCTGCCGCGCAACAAGCTGATCGTGATCACCGGCCTGTCGGGCTCCGGCAAATCCTCGCTCGCCTTCGATACCCTGTATGCCGAGGGCCAGCGCCGCTACGTCGAATCGCTGTCGGCCTATGCGCGCCAGTTCCTGCAGCTGATGGAAAAGCCGGACGTCGACCTGATCGAAGGCCTGTCGCCGGCGATCTCGATCGAACAGAAAGCGACCTCGCACAACCCGCGTTCGACCGTCGGCACCGTCACCGAGATCCACGACTACCTGCGCCTGCTGTACGCGCGCGTCGGCACGCCCTATTGCCCGGACCACTCGCACGAGCCGCTGACCGCGCAGACCGTCTCGCAGATGGTCGACGCCGTGCTCGCCATGCCGGAAGAGACCAAGCTGATGATCCTGGCTCCGGTGGTCGCCAACCGCAAGGGCGAGCACAGCGACCTGTTCGCCTCGATGCAGGCCCAGGGCTTCGTGCGCTTCCGCGTGCAGAGCGGCACCGGCGACGCCAGGATCCATGACGTCGACGACCTGCCGAAGCTGAAGAAGACCGAGAAGCACACCATCGACGTCGTGATCGACCGCGTGAAGGTCAACGCCGAGATCAAGCAGCGCCTGGCCGAAAGTTTCGAAACCGCGCTGCGCCTGGCCGACGGCCGCGCCGTGGCCTACGAGATGGACACCGCCAAGGAACACATCTTCTCGAACAAGTTCGCCTGCAATGTCTGCGGCTATTCGCTGCAGGAGCTTGAGCCGCGCCTGTTCTCCTTCAATAACCCGATGGGCGCCTGCCAGGAATGCGATGGCCTGGGCCACATCGAGTTCTTCGATCCGAAGCGCATCGTCGCCTTCCCCAACCTGTCGCTGGCCTCCGGCGCCGTGAAGGGCTGGGACCGCCGCAACCAGTTCTACTTCCAGATGCTGAGCAGCCTGGCGCAGCACTACGGCTTCGACCTCGACAAACCCTTCGAGCAGTTGCCGAAGACGGCCCAGGACGCGGTCCTGTTCGGCTCCGGCAAGAACACCGTGCCCTTCGCCTATGTGAACGAGCGTGGCCGCACCGTGATCCGCGAACACACCTTCGAGGGCGTGGTCAACAACCTGCAGCGCCGCTACCGCGAGACCGATTCGATGGCGGTGAAGGAGGAGCTGGCCAAGTTCATCAACGAGAAGGAATGCCCGACCTGCGGCGGCGCGCGCCTGCGCACCGAAGCGCGCTATGTCCGCATCGGCCACGGCGAGCAGGAACGCGCCATCTACGAGGTCGCCAGGACCCCGCTGCGCGACTGCCTGGCCTACTTCGACAGCCTGCAGCTGACGGGCGCCAAGAAGGACATCGCCGAGCGCGTGATCAAGGAGATCATCGCACGCCTGAAATTCCTGAACGACGTCGGCCTCGACTACCTGTCGCTGGACCGCAGCGCCGATACCCTGTCGGGCGGCGAAGCCCAGCGTATCCGCCTGGCCTCGCAGATCGGCTCCGGCCTGACCGGCGTGATGTACGTGCTGGACGAGCCCTCGATCGGCCTGCACCAGCGCGACAACGACCGCCTGATCGCGACCCTCAAGCACCTGCGCGACATCGGCAACAGCGTGCTGGTGGTCGAGCACGACGAGGATGCGATCCGTACCGCCGACTACATCGTCGACATGGGTCCGGGCGCCGGCGTGCATGGCGGCGCCGTGATCGCCGAGGGAACGATCAAGGACATCATGAAGAACAAGGAGTCCCTGACCGCGGCCTACCTGAGCGGCCGGAAGAAGATCGAGGTGCCGAAGAAGCGTACCGAGGCCGACCCGGAGCGCATGCTGCACATTAGCGGCGCGACCGGCAACAACCTGAAGAACGTCACCCTGGAACTGCCGGTGGGCCTGATGACCTGCGTGACCGGCGTGTCCGGCTCGGGCAAGTCGACCCTGGTCAACGACACGCTGTATCCTGCCCTGTCGCGCCACCTGTACGGCTCGCAGACCGAGCCGGCGCCGCACGCGACGATCCACGGCCTGGAACACTTCGACAAGGTGATCTCGGTCGACCAGGCGCCGATCGGCCGCACCCCGCGTTCGAACCCCGCCACCTATACCGGCGTGTTCACCCCGATCCGCGACCTGTTCGCGACGGTGCCGACCGCGAAGGAACGCGGCTACTCGGCCGGCCGCTTCTCGTTCAACGTGAAGGGCGGCCGCTGCGAAGCCTGCCAGGGCGACGGCGTGATCAAGGTCGAGATGCACTTCCTGCCGGACGTCTACGTGCCTTGCGACGTCTGCCACGGCAAGCGCTACAACCGCGAGACGCTGGAAGTCCAGTACAAGGGCAAGAACATCACCGAAGTGCTGGAGATGACGGTCGAGGACGCGCATGAGTTCTTCAAGCCGGTGCCGGTCATCGCCCGCAAGCTGCACACGCTGCTGGACGTGGGCCTCGGCTACATCAAGCTGGGCCAGAGCGCGACCACGCTGTCGGGCGGCGAGGCGCAGCGCGTAAAGCTGTCGCTGGAACTGTCCAAGCGCGACACCGGCCGCACGCTGTACATCCTGGATGAACCGACCACCGGCCTGCACTTCGCCGACATCGACCTGCTGCTGAAGGTGATCCACCGCCTGCGCGACCAGGGCAACACGCTCGTGATCATCGAGCACAACCTGGACGTGGTCAAGACCGCGGACTGGATCGTCGACCTCGGTCCCGAAGGCGGCGCGGGCGGCGGCACCATCGTCGCCACCGGCACGCCGGAGGACGTGGCCAAGAACAAGGCCAGCGTGACCGGCAAGTACCTGAAGCCGCTGCTGAAGCAGTAAGCCAAGAGGACGTCGTCCCCGCGCAGGCGGGGACCCAAGTTATGAGGCACCCGAAGCTTGGATTCCCGCCTGCGCGGGAATGACGAGGCTTCTTATCTCGCTAACTGGTACCCCTCGTCCAGCCAGCCGGTGATCCCGCCGATCATCAGTTTCACGGGCCGTCCCAGCCTGGCCAGGCGCAGCGCCCCGCGGTGGGCGCCATTGCAGTGCGGCCCGGCGCAGTACACCACGAACAGGGTCTCCGTCGGGTATTCCTTCAGCTTCGCCTCGACGATCTTCCCATGCGGCAGATTGAGCGCGCCCGGCACGTGGCCCTGCCCGTACAGCGCGGGTCCGCGCACATCCAGCAGCACGAAGTCCTGCAGGCCGCCGCTCATCGCCTCGTGCACGTCGGCGCAATCGGTCTCGTATTCGAAGGCCGTGCCGAAATGCCGGGCCGCCTGTTCGCCGGGCGCAGCGGGTATGCTTGAAACTGCTGAAGCCATCTCGATCTCCTTTGCAAAATGAGACTGCAGTGTGCCCGTGGGTTCGACAACCCGGCAGTGGCCGCGGCGACAGAAGCTGGTAACATCCGGCCATGTCCCACCACGTCGCCATCCTCGCCTACGATCGCCTGTGCACCTTCGAATTCGGCTGCGCGGTCGAGCTGTTCGCGCTGGAACGGCCGGAGCTGGATGTGGACTGGTACAGCTACGCGGTGTGCGCCATCGAGCCGGGCCCGCTGCGCGCCGCCGGCGGCCTGACAGTGCAGGCGCCGCACGGCCTGGATGCCCTCGACGGCGCCGGCACCATCGTCATCCCCGGCTGGCGCGACGCGGACGAAGCCCCCCCTCCGGCGCTGCTTGACGCCCTGCGCCGCGCCCACGCACGCGGCGCGCGCCTGTGCTCGATCTGCTCGGGCGCCTTCGTGCTGGCGCATGCCGGCCTGCTCGACGGCCGCAGGGCAACCACCCACTGGCGCTATTTCGACAGGCTGGCTTCGCATTTCCCGGCCATCGCGATCGAGCACGGCACGCTGTACGTCGAGGATGGGAATATCGTCACCTCGGCCGGCTCGGCGGCCGGCCTCGACATGCTGCTGCACCTGGTGCGCAGCGACTTCGGCGCCGGCATCGCGAACAGGGTCGCCCAGCGCCTGGTCATCCCGGCCCACCGCGACGGCGACCAGGCGCAGCTGGTGGCGCGTCCGCTGCCGCAGTCGAATACCGACCCGATCGCCCGCACCATGGACTGGGCAAGAGAAAACCTGCGCGCCGCGCACACGCTGGCCTCGATGGCGGAACAGGCCCGCATGGGCGTGCGCACCTTCCAGCGCCACTTCAAGGAACGCACCGGCGCCAGCCCGCTGGACTGGCTGGTGCGCGAACGCGTGATGCTCGCCGCGCAGCTGCTGGAGACCCGGCCGGCGCTCGGCATCGAGGCCGTGGCCGACCTGGCGGGACTCGGCTCGCCCGAATCGCTGCGGCGCCACTTCCGCAGCCACGGCCTGCCCTCGCCGGCGCGCTACCGCAGACAACACGGAGAATCCAGACCATGAGCGACTTCCTGCTGGCCTCGGTCCACCACCTGATCGTGTTCGGCATCGCCTCGGTGCTGGCGGCCGAACTGGCGCTGATGCGCCCCGCGGCCATGTCGCCGCACACGGTCAGGCTGCTGGGGCGCTTCGATGCGGTTTACGGCGCTCTGGCGATGGCGATCCTGGGGGTCGGCTTCGCGCGGGTGTGGTTCGGCGCCAGGGGGCCGGATTTCTATCTGCACAATCCGATGTTCTGGGCCAAGATCGGCGCCTTCCTCGTGGTCGGGCTGGTGTCGATCCGCCCCACCCTGCGCATCCTGGCGTGGCAAAAGGTGTTGAAGGCCGATGCCGCCTTCGTGCCGGCCGTGCAGGAGATCGGCGCGGTGCGCCGCCAGCTGCTGATCGAGATCCACGTGTTCGCGCTGATCCCGATCTTCGCGGCCGCCATGGCGCGCGGCATCGGCTTCTAGCCGGCGCTCAGTCGGCCGAGTACAGCGGCTGGTGCATCTTGACCGGCCGGATATCCATCCTGATCCGGTAGATCGAATACGCATCCTCGCGGTTGGTGGCGTATTCCCTGGTGTCCGGCACGCGCGTAAACGTAAACTCGAAGCCGCGTTCCGGCGACTTGCTGGCAGGTCCGTCGAAAGCGATGCCGACGGCGCGCTGCTGGTCGCTGTCCACCAGCTTCTCGAGCAGGTTCACCACCGAGGTGTTGCCGAGGATGTCGGTGGTGAAGATCGATTCGCGGTGCTCGCGGTCGATGTTCTTCAAGGGCTCCTTGTCCGGTCCCGGCGAATAGGCGCGGTTGACGAGGTTGAAGCGGTCGCCGCTGTCCAGGTAACTGATGCGCGCATTCGACAGGTTGAAGTCCGGCTTCGCCTTGTCGACGGTGGCCCCGGCCAGGTCGAGCACCAGTGCGCCGCGGTAGCCGACGATGCTCACGTCGCGCGAGGGACCGACCACGGCGGCGGTGTTCTCGTCGATGCCCAGTCCCAGCGTGTAACCCTTGGCCAGCATCACCGGCAGCATGCGGGCGAAGCGTCCGCGGACCAGGAAGTGCTGGTCGATGAAGACGTCGTCGCCGACGAAGCCGAGCCCCGGCGCGACGTCCTTGCCGTCGACCACGCCGTGCTTCAGCAACGGCAGCACATCCAGCGGCGGATCGTAGAACATGGTGCTGCTCATGATGGCGGCGCCGGCGCTGGTGCCGGCGATCACGCCGCCTCTCCGGTACATCGCCCACAGCGCATCCAGCACGGCGGTGTTGCTGCCGTCGACGCGGCGCAGCGCGCCTGTGATGCGGGCCTGGTCGCCGCCGGTGAAGAAGGCGCCGCCGGCCTTGCCCACCGCCTCCGCCAGGGCCGGATCGTCGGCGGCCCTGCGTGCGTCCGTGCCCGCCAGGCGCGGCGCGATCGGCACCACGAAGGGCTGGGCGCCGTAGCGCTTCAGGTTGGCGGCGGTGAGCTCGGCTTCCCGCTGCGGCGTCCCGGCCGCGGTCGGGAACACCGCGATGCGCGCTCCCTTGCCGCCCGCCAGCGCGACGATCTTCTGGTACACCTCGGCGTTGTTGGCGCGCAGGCCGCCGCCGATGATGACCAGCGATCCTTTCACGGCGGCCGGCGCACCGGCGGCCGGCGCTGCGGGTTCGGCCGCCTGTCCGCCGGCGCCGGCGGCCAGCATCGCCAGCGCGAAGTACCATCTCTTCAGCATACGGAACCCATCACTTGAACGAGTAGTTCACGCTCACGAAGCCGCTGCGGCCGCGCGGATCGGTGTAGCTCGGGTCGTAGCCGGCCAGGAAGAACCAGGCCTGGTTCGAGAACGGCGGATCCTTGTCGAGCAGGTTCAGGATGCCGGCGCGCAGCTTGAGGTTCTTGCCGATCGCCCAGCTGCCGGTCAGGTCCCACAGCGAATACGCCTTCACGTGGTTCGGCGGCAGCAGCGTGTCGGTGTAGGGGTCGTAGGTCGTGTTCTGGTCGGTGTAGCTGGTCGAGTACTGGTTCGCCAGGGTCAGCGTGACCGGGCCGTTGTCCCATTCGAAGTTGATGCGGTGGCGCCACTTCTGGATCACCTGGTCGTTCAGGAACACGTTCAGGTTGCTGCGGTAGGGTTCCTGCGGGCCGAACTGGCGGTCGTACTTCAGCACCCAGGTGCCGGACAGGTTGATGCCGAAGCGTCCCCAGGGGCCGCGCTCGGTGCGCCAGTCGCCGGCGATGTCGAAGCCCGAGGTCTTCAGGCGGCCCTGGTTCTCCTTCATCAGCAGGATGTTGGAGATGAAGCCGTCCTCGTCGCGCTCGATGTACTTGCCGTTGTAGGCGGCCGGGTTTTCGATGATGACCTGTTCGCCCAGGGTGCTGATCACGTCCTTCTTCTCGATGTTCCAGTAGTCGATCGAGAGGCTGGCGCGCTTGACCGGCTCGAACACCACGCCCAGCGTGAACTGGCGCGACTTCTCGGGCTTCAGGTTCGGATTCGAGCGGCGCTCGACGTTCCACTGGTCGGTACAGGTGTCGATGCTGCCTTCCTGCTTCACGCACTGCGGGTCGGTCAGGATGCCGGCGGTGGTGCCGAAGATGGTCGGGCGCTTCAGGTCCGACAGCGAGGGCGCGCGGAAGCCGGTGCCGGCCGAGGCGCGCAGCAGCAGGGCCTGGGACGGCTGCCAGCGCAGGCCGATCTTCGGATTGGTGGTGTTGCCGACTTCGCTGTAGTGGTCCCAGCGCAGCGCGAACTGCATCTCCAGTTCCTTGGTGAACGGCGCCACCACTTCGGTGAACACCGAGGCCACCTTGCGGGTATTGTCCGCGGTCTCGACCTCGAGCAGCTGGCCGGCGGGAACCGTGCTGTCGCGGTCGCCGGCGATATTGTTCGACTTCAGCAGCTCCGAAGGCGTGAACAGCTGGTGCTCATGACGCAGTTCGCCGCCGATCGCGATCGCGAGGTCGCCGCCGGCGAGCGGGGTCAGCGCGCGCGACATCTTGCCGTCCAGCGAAGTGGCAATGCCCTTGGCCTTGCGCGCCTCGTCGTTGATCTTGATGCTGTTGATCAGGTCGATGCCGGCCTTGGACGAAGGCGCGAAGGGATTGACGGTGCCGTTGCGCACGGCGGCGTCGAACTTGTCGTAGAGGACGTAGCCGTCGACGTACTTGTCGATCGCGCGGTTCTCGGCGCGCGCCAGGGCCGCGTCGTAGTCCCAGCCGCCCAGGGTACCGGTGGCGCCCAGCACCAGGCGCTGGCCGGTACTGGTCACCTCGTTGCTGCGGTTGCCGGCTTCCGCCATGCGGTAGCGGATCCCGCTGAAGGTGGTGGGCAGGCCGGCGCCCGAGAGCGCCGTGCGATAGGCCTGCGGCAGGATGCTGACCGGCAGGTTGCGGATCCGGACCGGGTTCGGCGACAGCACGTATTTCGTCTTCGCCTCGCTCTGCACCAGTTCCGCGAACAACTGGTTTTCCGAATCCAGCTGGAAGGTCGCGCGGCCGATGAAGCCGACCTTGCGCGAATCCGGATAGATCTCGGTATCTTCCATGTAGTCGTAGCTGCAGCCTGCCACGCCGCCAGGGCCCTTGGGCGCATACACGGTGGCGGGCGGGTTACAGCCCGGCGAGCTCGGATTGACCCGGCTGGAGGTGGTGCCGGCCGGGAGCAGGCCGGCGGCGATCAGGGCGGCGCGCTGCGCGCCCGAGATGTCGATATTCGCCGGGAAGGTATTGCTCGACATCTGGGCCGGCAAGGTGGTCGCCAGCTCGCGTTCCTTGATGAAGCTGCGCTGGCCCGAACGCAGGCGGTCGAGCTGCTGCACGTCGAGCACGCCGAACACATTGAAGCGGTCGGTGCTCAGGTCGCCGAAGCCGGCGCTGATGCTGGCGGTCTTCTTGCCGGCACCGCCGTGCTGGGTACCGGCCAGCGAGCCGGCCAGGTCGACGCCGGTATAGTCCTTGCGCGTGATGAAGTTGATCACGCCGCCGATGGCGTCGGTGCCGTAGATCGCCGAAGCGCCGTCCTTCAGCACCTCGACGCGCTGGATGGCGGCGGCCGGGATGTTGTTCAGGTCGACGCCGGCGTTGTCGCCGGGGGAAGCGAAGTTGGCCAGGCGGCGGCCGTTCAGCAGGACCAGCGTCGACGAGGCGCCGATGCCGCGCATGTTCGCGGCGTTCAGGCCGCGCTGGCCCGAGGTGCCGTCCGTGATGCTGGGGCCGTCCGTGATCGGCGCCGTGTTGGCGCTGATGTTCTTGACCAGTTCGGCGGCGGTGGTGGCGCCCATCTTCTCGATCTCTTCGCGCGTGATCGTCTGCACCGGCAGCGCGGTCTCGGTATCGATGCGCTTGATCGACGAACCGGTGATCTCCACCCGGTGCATCGTCTGGCCCTGCGCCTGCTCCTGCGCCCAGGCCTGTTGCGCCATCAGGCCCAGCGCCGCGGCGACGCTCGATGCCAGGATGGCGGGCCGAAGGGTACTCGAAGTGTGCTTAGTCATTGGTGCTCCCTCTTGGTTTCACTGTGCGGCGCCTGCGGGCGCCTTCCTTTTTCTGCATGCTGCCGGTACGAATCTGGTGTTCGCCGTAGAGGTAGGCGGCAATGGCTTCGGTATGCCGGGCCGCCTTGGCCACATTGGCTTTGTTGGAGGTCATCAGCGATACGGCCAGCGCTTCGATCACGGCCAGTGCGGAGCTCGAGCTACTGGGCAGCACGGGGTGCGCACTGTGGGCATACAGCACGTGATGCCCCAGCTCCGCGAGCGGGGACGCGGGCGAATCCGTGATCGAAACGACGGTCGCGCCGCTGTCGCGTGCGAACCGGGTGAGCGGAACGACGGCCAGCGTGTAGCGCGGCAGGGAGACAACGACCAGCACATCCTTGCCGGTGATATTCGCCAGGTGGCTGGCCGCGACTTCGGTGCCGCCGCTTGCAGCCACTTCGACCACGTGACGACAGAAGGGCTGCAGGTGCATGGCGAGCGCGCCCGCCAGGAAGGACGACAGGCCGAAGCCCATCACATATACGGTACCGGCCTTGGTGAGCACGGCGCCAATGCGGTCGAGCTGGGCACCTGCCAGCGCACGGCTGGTGGCCGTGATGGCCGCCTCCGCGTAATTCAGGCTTTCGAGCGCGGGAGAGGCGGCTGAGGCTTTGCGGGCGATCGTGCTGCGCAGCTTCTCGACCGGCTGCAGTACCGACTGCAGGGTCTCCGCCACCGCGCCGCGCATCGCCGCATAGTTCTTGAAGCCGAGATCGCGCGCGAAGCGGCTGATGGTGGCGGTGGAGACGGCGCAGGCATCGGCCAGTTCCTCGATACCGAGCGCGGTCACGCGAACCTGGTTGCGCAGCAGGTAGTCGGCGATCGTACGGTTCGAGGCCGAGCCCTCGGCCAGCATGCGCAGCAGGCTCTGGCCAAGCGAAGACTCGGCGAAGCCGATGTCGGGCGAAGCGTTGGGCAGAGCGGCTGAAGTCATGATGACCAATGTTAATGAATAAACATTTCCAAATTTAAACCAGGTGTATTCACGAACTCAACATATTTTTGAAAATAATCCATCACGGATTTACCTTGTGTAAAAATTCATACATAATCCGCCGGGCAGCCGACCCGGCCGAGGAGACCGCATATGCATGCACACACCCACCCGATCGCGACCGAACCAGGCGTCGCCAGCTACCAGCTCGCTTCCTGCCACTACGGCAGCCCGGGCAGCGGCAAGAAGGTCTATATCCAGGCCGCCCTGCATGCGGACGAAGTACCGGCGATGCTGGTGGCGCACTTCCTGAAGCGCGAGCTGGACCGGCTGGATGCCGAAGGCCGGGTGCGCGGCGAGATCGTCCTGGTGCCGGCCGCGAATCCGGTCGGCCTGTCGCAAATCGTGCACGGCATGCCCTTCGGCCGCTTCGACCTCGGCACCGGCGTCAACTTCAACCGCGCCTTCCGCCACCTGGCCGACGAACTGAAGCCAGCGCTGGCGGGCAGGCTCGGCGCCGATGCGCGGGCGAACGTCGCCCTGATCCGCAGCGAGGCGCGCGCCGCCGTCGCCCGCTGGGAACCGGCCGACCATACCGAGGCCCTCAAGAAAACCCTGCTGGGGATGGCGATCGACGCCGACATCGTGCTCGACCTGCACTGCGATAACGAAGCCGTGCTGCACGTCTACACCGGCAGCGCGCTGGCCGGGCGGGTCGAGCCGCTGGCGGCGCTGCTCGGCGCGCGCGTCCTGCTGCTGTCCGATGCGTCCGGCGGCGAGCCTTTCGACGAAGCCTGCAGCCGGCTATGGTGGGACCTGGCCGCGCACTTCGGTCCGGATACGCCCATTCCGCCGGCCTGCGCCGCGATCACGGTCGAACTGCGCGGCGAGATGGAGGTGCGCTACGACTACGCCCGGCAGGATGCGCAGGCGCTGCTCCAGTACCTGGCGCGCGAAGGCCTGCTCGAGATCCCGCAGGGCCCCCTGCCCGCGCCGTTGTGCGCGCCGACGCCCCTGACGGCCGTCGAGCGCCTGGATGCGCCGCAGTCGGGCGTGCTGGTGTTCCTGAAAGCGCTGGGCGAACAGGTCGCTGCCGGCGAAGCCGTCGCCGACATCGTCAATCCGGTCACCGGCGTCACCGCGACCGTGCACGCGCACCATGGCGGCCTGCTGTTCGCCTCGACCGCCCATCGCCACCTGCTGCGCGGCATGCACATCTGTAAAATCGCCGGGGCGACGCCCTTCCGTTCCGGTTCCCTGCTGAGCCAATGAGGATTCCATAAGCATGCGCCTTCGAATGCCCAATACCTTCGTGCTGCTGTTCGCGATCCTCGCCCTGATCGCGCTGGCGACCTGGTTCGTCCCCGGCGGGAAGTACGAGACCCACCTCGTGGGCGGCAAGCAGCTGGTCGACCCGGACACCTTCCATTACGTGGCCAGCGCCCCGCAGGGCCTGGTGGCGCTGATGAAGGCGCCCATCAAAGGCTTCGTCGAGGCGGCGCAGATCATCGGCTTCGTGCTGATCGTCGGCGGCGCCTTCGCGGTGGTGCAGAAGACGGAAGCGATCGACACCGCGATCCGTTCGATCGCGCGCGCCCACGAACACTCGGCACTGGTGCGCGCGACCATCATCCCGGTGTTCGTCACCCTGTTCTCGCTGGGCGGCGCCACCTTCGGCATGAACGAGGAAGTGATCCCCTTCGTGCTCATTTTCGTTCCGCTGGCACTGGCGCTCGGCTACGACACCGTGACCGGCGTCTCGATCCCCTTCCTCGGCTCCCAGGTCGGCTTCGGCGCCGCCTTCCTGAATCCCTTCAACGTCGGCATCGCGCAGGGCATCGCCGGCGTACCGGTGTTCTCTGGGATGGGCTACCGCCTGATCGTGTGGGCGGCGGCGACGATTGTGACGATCGCCTTCCTGATGTGGTACGCCGCGCGCGTGAAACGCAATCCGTCGCTGAGCCCGACCTTCGTGCTGGACCAGGCCAAGCGCCTCGAGCATCCGGTGGCCGTGTCGTCCGACGACCGGATGACGGGCCGCCATGCGGCGGTGCTGGCGATCTTCGCAATCTCGCTCGGCACCATGGTGATCGGGGTGGTGAAGTACGACTGGTTCATCGACGAGATCGCGGCCCTGTTCCTGGCGATGGCGATCGTCGTCGGCCTGGTCGGCCGCCTCGGCGCCGACAGCTGGGTGGCGGCCTTCATGCAGGGCGCAAAAGACCTGGCGCCGACGGCGCTGGTGATCGCGATCGCGCGCGCCACCATGATCATCGCCCGCGACGCCCACATCATCGACACCATGCTGCACGGCCTGATGCCGTGGGTAGCGTCGAGCCATCCGGTATTCGCGGCGCAGAAGATGTACCTGATCCAGTCGGTGATCAACTTCTTCATCCATTCGGGCACCGGCCAGGCAGCGCTGACGATGCCGATCATGGCGCCGCTGGCGGACCTGGTGGGCGTGTCGCGCCAGACCGCGATCCTGGCCTTCCAGCTGGGGGAGCTGTCGACGCCCATGATCCCGACCTCCGGCATCACGGTCGGCGTGCTGGCGCTGGCGCGCGTGCCCTGGCTGACCTGGGCCAAGTGGATGATCCCGCTGCAGCTGATCTACCTGGTGCTGGCGCTGCTGCTGCTGGTGCCGCCCTGCCTGATGGGGTGGAGCTGAGGGGCTTGCGCAATCGCGCATGAAAAAAGGGACAGGCGCTCGCCTGTCCCTTTTTCGTTTTGTGCGGCCGGTTTCGGTGAACCGGCCGTCGTCTCCCCACTAATTCATCGCGTCATGCGCCCAGGCGCTGCTCCAGCTGCTGCTTGGTCGCCACCAGTTCCTGCGGCAGGCGGTAAGCCAGCTTGTCGAACAGCTCGCTGTGCAGCTTCAGTTCTTCGCGCCAGGCGTCCTTGTCGATCGAGGTGATCTGCTGGAACTGCGCTTCGGTGAAGTCGATGCCGGTCCAGTTCAGGTCGCCGTACGACGGCGAGGTGCCGAACATGTGCTCGACGCCGCCCTGCTTGCCTTCGGTGCGTTCGAGGATCCACTTCAGCACGCGCATGTTGTCGCCGTAGCCCGGCCACACGAAGTTGCCCTTCTCGTCGGTACGGAACCAGTTGACGCAGAAGATCTTCGGCTGCGCCGAGATTTTCTTGCCCAGGTTCAGCCAGTGCTGGAAGTAGTCGCTCATGTTGTAGCCGATGAAGGGCAGCATCGCGTAGGGATCGCGGCGCACCACGCCCATCTGGCCGGCGGCGGCGGCGGTGGTTTCCGAGCCCATGGTCGCGGCCATGTACACGCCTTCGGTCCAGTTGCGGGCCTCGGTCACCAGCGGCACCGTGGTCGAGCGGCGGCCGCCGAAGATGAAGGCCGAGATCGGCACGCCGGCCGGATCGTCCCAGGCCGGATCGATGACCGGGTTCTGGGTCGCGGCCACGGTGAAGCGCGCGTTCGGGTGGGCGGCCTTGGTGCCGGACGCCGGGGTCCAGTCCTTGCCCTGCCAGTCGATCAGGTGGGCAGGAGCTTCCTTGGTCATGCCTTCCCACCAGACGTCGCCGTCGTCGGTCAGGGCGACGTTGGTGAAGATGACGTTCTCGCGCAGCGAGGCCATGCAGTTGGGGTTGGTCTTCTCGTTGGTGCCCGGGGCGACGCCGAAGTAGCCGGCTTCCGGGTTGATCGCGACCAGCTTGCCGTCCGCGCCCGGCTTGATCCAGGCGATGTCGTCGCCGATGGTGGTGACCTTCCAGCCTTCGAAACCGGCGGGCGGGATCAGCATCGCGAAGTTGGTCTTGCCGCAGGCCGAGGGGAAGGCGGCGGCCACGTATTTCTTTGCGCCTTCAGGCGATTCGACGCCCAGGATCAGCATGTGCTCGGCCAGCCAGCCGGTGCCGCCCTGCTGGGCTTCCTGGTACCCCATGTTGGAAGCGATGCGCAGCGCGAAGCATTTCTTGCCCAGCAGCGCGTTGCCGCCGTAGCCGGAGCCGAAGGACCAGATCTCGCGGGTTTCCGGATAGTGGACGATGTACTTGGTGGCGTTGCACGGCCAGCGCACGTCCTGCTGGCCGGCGGCAAGCGGCATGCCGACGCTGTGCACGCAGGGCACGAAGTCGCCGTTCTCGCCCAGCACGTCGTACACGGCACGGCCCATGCGGGTCATGATGCGCATGTTGACGGCCACGTAGGGCGAGTCGGACAGTTCGACGCCGATGTGGGCGATCGGCGAGCCCAGCGGGCCCATCGAGAACGGCACCACGTACATGGTGCGGCCGGCCATGCAGCCGTCGAACAGGCCGTTCAGGGTCTGGCGCATCTCGTTCGGGTCGGTCCAGTTATTGGTCGGGCCGGCCTGCTCTTTGGTTGCCGAGCAGATGAAGGTGCGGTCCTCGACGCGCGCGACGTCGCTCGGGTCCGAGCATGCGAGGTAGGAGTTCGGGCGCTTTTCCGGATTCAGGCGCTTCATCGTGCCGGCTTCGACCATCAGGGCGCACAGGCGGTCGTACTCTTCCTGGGAACCGTCGCACCAGTAGATGGCGTCGGGCTTGGTCAGGGCCGCGATCTCGGCCACCCAATTGATGAGTTTGTTGTGCTTGATGTAAGCTGGGACGTTCAAAGCGGCAACGCCGCCCATCACGGGCTGATTCATAGGTACCTCCAATGCCAATAAAGAATTCTTGGGGCCTCGAAAAACCGGCTTCGCGTCACAGGGCCGCGGCTGGTAACGGTGTCATCGAGGGTCCGTCCGTCAGGGAATCCCGGTACCGGGCCCGCGCTCAAGAATCCATTTGGCAATGGATCGGCGCCGGGGTAACGTGATGCGGCGGTCGTGTCGGCTGCTGGCCTCGATCGATGTCTCAAAACATGTCAATCAGACATCGCTGGCCTTTATTTCTGGTCGATTCTACACCCGCACAAATGCGTTTCAAATGCTTCAATAACAAAAATGTAGGAAATTTGGTTGACCAATGTAGTAGGTTATTCTCCATCTTTTGAATCCGCGTTATTTCATTACTTACCCGTACGAAATTTACAGAAAACATTATGAAAATAGCCATCCTTGACGACTACCAGGACGCCGTCCGCCATCTCGATTGCTTCAAGCTGTTGGACGGACACGAGGTCAAGGTGTTCACCAATTCGAGCCGCGGCCTGGGCCAGCTGGCGATCCGCCTGGCACCCTTCGACGCCCTGGTCCTGATCCGCGAACGCACCGCGTTTCCGCGCGCCCTGCTGGCCAAGCTGCCGAACCTGAAGCTGCTGTCGCAGACCGGCAAGCTGGCGGGCCACGTCGATGTGGCGGCCGCGACCGAGCACGGCATCGCGATCGCGGAAGGCATCGGCTCGCCGGTCGCGCCGGCCGAGCTGACCTGGGCGCTGATCATGGCCGCGAGCCGCAAGATCGTCCCCTACGCCAACAACCTGAAGCAGGGCCTGTGGCAGACGGCGTCAAGCAATCCGGAGCTGAACGGCCTGGGGCGGACGCTGAAGGGACGCACCCTGGCGATCTGGGGCTACGGCAAGATCGGACGCATGGTGGCCGGCTACGGCAAGGCCTTCGGGATGCAGGTCATGGTGTGGGGCAGCGAGACCAGCCGCGCGGCGGCGGTCGGCGACGGCTTCCAGGCGGCGCCCTCGCGCGAAGCCTTCTTCGAGCAGGCCGACGTGCTGAGCCTGCACCTGCGCCTGAACGCCGCCACGCGCGGCATCGTCACCCGGGACGACCTGGCGCGCATGAAGCGCGACGCCCTGTTCGTGAATACCAGCCGCGCCGAGCTGGTGGAAGAGAATGCGCTGGAAGACGCGCTGCAGCGCGGCCGCCCGGGCTATGCAGCACTGGACGTGTTCACCGACGAGCCGCTGCCGGCCGAGTCGCCGCTGCTGAAGATCCCGACCGTGCTGGCGACGCCGCACCTGGGCTATGTGGAGAAGGACAGCTACGAGCTGTATTTCCGGGTGGCGTTCGAGAACGTGGTCAATTTCGCGAACGGCACGGCGACGAACATCTTGAATCCGGACGCGTCGGCGAAATGACCGCATGCGTCCGCGTGGGCATGGAATGCCCACCCTAGGTTATCGCAACTCGGGTTCGCCGGTGAAATTCGGCTTACGCATCGGCATCTCATGCCGGCGCGTCCACAAGCCGGCCCAGCCCGGCGGCCACTCGATGACGGGACCGTCGTAGGCCGGCAGGCCGGCGCGCACCGGCACCACGGGCACCGGCGGCATCTCGACCAGGCCGCCGCCCTTCGGCTGGGGCGCCATGTCGAAGCTGTACATATAACCCGGCAGCAGGGCCTCGCAGACGCCGGCGAACCAGGCGGTATGGTCGTCGTCGCGGCCCAGCGCGCGCGCCAGGCCTTCGGGATCGAACTTCGCCAGCGCGTGGATCAGCTCGTCCGTGCTGGCGCCGGGCGCATCGCCCCAGCCCATCACCGGATTGCCGTTATACACGTCGCCCGAACCGTACCAGCCTTCGCGCCAGGGCCGCTGCATCCAGTCGCGCTGGCCGGCGAACAGGTGCCAGCGCCAGTGCAGGCCGGACGGCTTCGGCCAGGAGTGCAGGTAGAGCTTTTCGTAGCCGGCCTTGTGCAGCTCGCGCACCATCGCCATCAGGCGAGCGTGCGGCATGCGGTCCGGCGGCGAGCGGCGGAACAGGATGGCCTCGCCATCGGCGTGCTGCACTTCGTCGGTGGAGAGGTTGAGGTCGAGCGTGCGCGCTTCGTTGCCGAAGCGCGCGGAGATCCAGCCGGTCAGCAGGTTGACGTGGGTAATCACGCCGTAACCGCGATGGCGATGGAAGATGACAGTGCCTGGAGCGACGGGTTTCATGTGATCAATGTACTCATCCGATCCGGAAGATTCTAGCGCAGTCACATGCGGATACATACCCGTTTGCGGCTATCATAAGCACCTTATTTTTCTGCGTTTCCAAACCATTATCATGACTTTGCGGATCATCGCCACCGGCGGCACTTTCGACAAACACTACAACGAACTCAACGGTGTCCTGGGCTTTGCGGACAGCCACTTGCCTGAAGTTATCAAGCGCGCGCGCATCACCATTCCGGCCGCGCTCGAAGTGGTTTCCCTGCTCGACTCGCTCGACATGCAGGACGCCGACCGCCAGAAGGTCCTGGCCGCCTGCCAGGCCGCCAGCGAGAAGGCGATCGTGATCGTGCACGGCACCGACACCATGCGCGAAACCGCCGAGGTGCTGGGCGCGGCCGCAGGCACGAGCGACAAGACCATCGTCTTCACCGGCGCCATGATCCCCTACGAGATCGCCAACTCCGACGCGCTGTTCAACTTCGGCTTCGCCTGCGGCGTGGCGCAAACGCTGCCGCCGGGCGTGTACGTGGCGATGAACGGCACCATTTTCACCTGGGATAAAGTCACCAAAAACCGCGCCGCCGGCGTGTTCGAGGCGCGCTGACACGACAGCATTGCTGGACGGCTATCGGGCGCTGCGCGTTTCCCGCCATTTTTACAATGCTTCTTCCACCAACGCAGGAGGAAGCAATGAACGAGCAGCGCCCGACTTTGACCACCCGCCAGGGGCATCCCGTCCGCGACAACCAGTCCTTGCGCTCGGTCGGCGAGCGCGGCCCGGCCACGCTGGAAAACTACCAGTTCATCGAGAAGATCACCCACTTCGACCGCGAACGCATTCCCGAACGCGTGGTGCATGCGCGCGGCACCGGCGCCCACGGCTATTTCGAAGCCTACGGCAAGATCGGCGACGAGCCGGCCAGCAAGTACACCCGCGCCCGCGTCCTCAACGAGACCGGCGTGCAGACCCCGGTATTCGTGCGTTTCTCGACCGTCATCGGCGGCAAGGAATCCCCGGAGACGGCGCGCGATCCGCGCGGCTTCGCCGTCAAGCTCAAGACCGTCGACGGCAACTGGGACCTGGTCGGCAATAACCTGAAGGTCTTCTTCATCCGCGATGCGATCAAGTTCCCGGACATGATCCACGCTTTCAAGCCCGACCCCGTCACCAACCAGCAGGAGCCGTGGCGCTTCTACGACTTCATCTGCAGTCATCCGGAAGCCCTGCACATGGTTACCTGGGTCAAGAGCCCATGGGGCATTCCTGCCAACTACCGCGAGATGGAAGGCTCGGGCGTGAACACCTATAAACTGGTGAACGACCAGGGCATCGCCCACCTCGTAAAGTTCCACTGGCAACCGAAACAGGGCGTGCGCAACCTCACCAGCCAGCAGGCCGCCGAGATCCAGGGCATTGATACCAGCCACGCCACCCGCGACCTGTACGCGGCGATCGAACGCGGCGAGTTTCCGGAGTGGGAATTCTGCGTGCAGATGATGTTCGACGGCGAGCATCCCGAACTCGACTTCGATCCGCTGGACGACACCAAGCGCTGGCCGGAAGACCAGTTCCCGCTGCTGCCGCTGGGACGCATGGTACTCAACAAGAACCCGGACAATGTGTTTGCCGAAACCGAGCAATCGGCCTTCGGCACCGGCGTACTGGTCGACGGCGTCGACTTCTCGGATGACAAGATGCTGCAGGGCCGCACCCTGTCCTATTCGGACACCCAGCGCTACCGCGTCGGCCCCAACTACCTCCAGCTGCCGATCAATGCGCCCCAGGAAAAGGCCCGCGCCCGCACCAACCAGCGCGACGGCCAGATGGCCTTCTACGTCGACGGCGGCGGAGAAGAAAAGCACATCAACTACGAGCCCAGCCTGCTGGGCGGCCTGCAGGAAGCGCCGCAGCCGCAGAAGGACTACCACCAGGTCGTGCAGGGCCACCTGGGCCGCTACCAGACCACGAACACTGCCTCCGACTACAAGCAGGCGGGCGACCGTTACCGGTCCTTCCAGGACTGGGAACGCGACGACCTGGTCAACAACGTCGGCGGCGATCTGAAGAAATGTCCTGAAGTCATACAGCTACGCATGGTCTGGCACCTGTGGCACTGCGACGAGGACTACGGCCGCCGCGTGGCGCAGGTGGCCGGCATCGACCTGGAAAAGGCGAAGGCCCTGCCGCCGCTGCCGGGCAAGCCGGCGCCGCATCAGAACCGCGGCGCGGCCACGTATACCAGCGGACAGGCGGAGATGGGATCGGAGGGGAGGAAGGAGCCGGCTACTTCGGAGGAAGTGGCGACCAAGTGAAGAACAGTCAGCTGACCAACCGTCGTTCCCGCCAAGGCGGCCGGCCAGGTCGGGAACGACGGCGGGTTGCGCGGGTGTTGCTTACGCCTTGGCTTCCCCGCCCAGCGCCTCAACCAGATCCGCCATCAGCTTCGACAGCTCACCGGTCATCAGCATGATGTCGTTATCGAAACGCTCGTCATCGCTATAGGTGATGGTTTCGTTTTCCTTGATCACGTCCAGCGGCTTGACGCCCTTGATTGCCAGCTGCTCGGTCAGCACGAAGGAGACGCGGCTGTTCCAGGTCATGGCCAGGCGGGTGCACTGCTTGCCGGCGGCGATGTGGCGGCGGATATCTTCCGGGTCCAGCGAGTGCTTGACGTAGCGCACCGCGGCCTTGCTCTCGCCGGTGGCGCGCAGTTCGGTGTCCTGGTCGATGGTGAAGTTGTACGGCGCTTCGTCCGATTCCAGCCAGCCGGTCATCACGGCCACCGGCGAGCGCTGCACGCGCAGCGATTCCAGCGGCATCTTGTCGACGGCCTTCAGCAGCAGCTTGATGACATCGTCGGCCTTCGACGGGCTGGCGGCGTCGACCACCAGCCAGCCGTTGACCGGGTCGATCCAGGTCCAGACATTGCTGCGGATCGAGAATGCGCGCGGCAGCAGTTCGTCGGCCACGCGCTCCTTCAGTTCCTTCATTGCTTTCTTGCCCGGCGGGAAGCCCTGCTGCTCTTCCAGCTCGGCTGCACGGGCCTTGGCAACCTGGTTGATGACCGAGCCCGGCAGCAGTTTCTTTTCCGTGCCCAGCATCATCAGCATCTGCTTGTTCACTTCGTGGACCAGCTTGCCGTTGCCGCGCGGCGAATCCCAGCCCTGGCGCAGCAGTTCATTGCTGCTGGCCGGCGTGAACGCCTGCGACTGCAGCGCCTCTTCCATTTGTTCGGCGGTGTATGCCCACGGTGCGGGCAGGCGGTAAATCTGAAGATTCTTGAACCACATAGTTGCTTTCAGTTATCTCTTTATTTCCAGGGGAACGACATTCTACACGCTGCCGGGTGGCAAATTTCAGCCGGCAGCGCGGCCTTTTTTAATGTGTTGCGCGTTCGTCAAACAAGCTCAGCTGCTCAACCTGTTCGCTGTCCGCCAGCCGCACGCCCACGCCCAGCAGGCGCACCGGCCGGCTGGCGCGCAGCCAGCCGGTTTCCATCAGGTGGGTATAGACCGCCAGGTTGGGCGCATAGCCGACGCACTCGACCGTGGTCTGCTGGAAGTCGTTGAACTTGATTTTCACGAACAGCTTGTTGATGAATTTTTCGGCATTGTTGCGCTTGATGCGGCCCTGCAGGTGCTCCATCAATTCCGGCAGCAGGGCCAGGCAGGCGGACAGGTCCGGCACGTCCGGCGTATAGGTTTCCTCGGTGCTGATCGACTTGCGCTCGCGTACCGGATTCACCTCGCGGTAGTCGATGCCGCGGCACAGGTCGTGCAGGCGGGCGCCGAAGGACCCGAAATGTTCCTGCAGCTTCGCCATGCTCCAGCCGCGCAGGTCGGCGCAGGTCTGCACGCCCAGGCCATTCATCTTGGCCGCCGTGACCTTGCCGACGCCATGCAGCTTTTTCACCGGCAGCGCCGCGACGAAATCATCGATCTCCTCCGGCCGCACCAGGAACAGGCCATCCGGCTTGTTCCAGTCGCTGGCAATCTTGGCCACGAACTTGTTCGGCGCCACCCCGGCCGAGGCGGTGATGCCGACGGTCTCGAAGATGCGCCGGCGGATCTCCTGCGCGATCAGGGTCGCGCTGCCCTTGCAGTGCGGTGAGGCCGTCACGTCCAGGTAGGCCTCGTCCAGCGACAGCGGCTCCACCAGCTCCGTGTAGTCGCGGTAGATGTCCATGATCTGGGTTGATGCGATCCGGTACTTTTCCATGTTCGGCGGGATCAGGAGCAGCTCCGGGCACAGCTTCATCGCCTGGGCGGTGGCCATCGCCGAATGGATGCCGAAGCGGCGCGCCTCGTAGTTGCAGGTGGCGACCACGCCACGCTGGTCCGGCCGTCCCCCGACCGCCAGCGGCCGGCCGCGCAGCGACGGGTCGTCCCGCATCTCGACGGATGCGTAGAAACAGTCGCAATCGCAGTGGATGATCTTGCGGAGGGGGATGTTCATACTGTAATTGCATACAGTATCAGGGGAAAGCGGGAATGATGCAAGAGTGCAAGCAAAAAGGGCGCGCAACCTGCGTCGCGCGCCCTTGTCTCACTGCTTGTCCAGCCGCTTACCAGGTAAACTTCAGCGAGTACGACGCGCCATACACACCCGTGTGGTAGCGCACGCGGACGTAACGCGGCGAAGTCGCCGAGGTGGCGTTGGCGACCGACACCGCGTCCGGCGTGCCCGCGCCGTTGGTGCTCATCGCCAGCTGGGTGCCGGCGCTGTTGTAGGCGTACAGGTCATAGTCCGTGCTGCCGCTGCCGGCGTTCATGGTCAGGGTCGCGGTCAGGGTCTTGCCGGCCGGGACCTGGACCACGAAGTAGTCGTTGTCGGTCGTACCGTACAGCGTGCCCTTGACCACGGTGCCCGAGACGTTCACCGGATTGGCGACCGAGATCGAGTTGTTCGGCTCGACCTCGTTCTGCGTCGGCGGCGTGACCGTCGCGCCGGCCGCCACGGCGTTCACGGCCGCTGCGGCGTCGACGATGCCGGCGCCGCAACCCGAGCAGGCCGCCGGGAAGGCGCGCGCGGTGGACTTCAGCTTGGCCTCGACTTCGTCCGGCGTCAGATTCGGGTTCGTCGACAGCATCAGGGCGGCCACGGCGGCCACGTGCGGGGTCGCCATCGAGGTGCCCATCATGTAGCCGTAATTGTCGCCGGCCGGGGTGCTGGTGCCGGCGTTCCAGGTCGACAGGATGCCCGCGCCGCTGTCGCCGCCCGGCGCCGCCACGTCGACCACGCTGCCGTAGTTCGAGTACGAGGCCTTGCCGCCGGTACGGCCGACCGCCGCCACCGCGATCACGCCGGCGCAGTTGGCCGGATTCGAGTTGGCGGCATTGATGTTCGAGTTGCCGGCCGCTACCACGACCACGGCGCCGCGCGAACGGGCGCTGTTGATCGCATTCTGGGTGGTGGTGTCGCAGGCGCCGCTGCCGCCCAGCGACAGGTTCAGCACGCGCGCCTTGTTGGCATTGGCCGGCACGCCGGTGACGGCGCCGCCGGAGGCCCAGACGATGGCGTCGGCGATGTCCGAGGTATAGCCGCCGCACTTGCCCAGCACGCGGGCCGGGACGATCTTCGCGCCGTAGGCGATGCCGGCCACACCGACGCCGTTGTTGGCCTTGGCGGCGATGGTGCCGGCCACGTGGGTCCCGTGCCAGCTCGAGGCTTCGTCCTGCGCCGGGATGCCGGTGCCGCACTGGCCGGCATAGGTGTTGTCGCCCGGGTCGCTGGCGTCGCTGTCGCGGCCGTTGCCGTCGCCGGCGATGGTGGCGTTGGTGATGAAGTCATAGCCCGGCAGGATCTGGCCCTGCAGGTCGACGTGCGGACGGTAGCCGGTATCGATCACGGCCACGTTGATGCCGGCGCCGGTCGACTTGTCCCAGGCGGCCGGCACGTTCATGCCGCCCTTGGCGTCGAACAGGTCCCACTGCTGGGTGTACATCGGATCGTTGGGCACGAACAGCGGCAGCATGACGCGGTCCGGTTCGGCGTATTCAACGTCCGGGTCGCGCGCCGCCAGGTCGGCGGCCAGGGCCCTGGCTTCGTCGATCGACATGGCGCGGCTGAGCTGCATCACGTTGGCGCCAGTGGCGGTGGCGCGCAGCAAGCGCATGGTGGCGCCGAGCTGCTGGCCGGAGCGGGCCATCAAGGCCTGGCGCGCGGCCGTCAGGGCGCGGGCGGGCATGGCGCCCTTGGAATTGTCGACCGCATCCTTGTAGCGGACGATCAGGCGGTCGGTCTGGGTGATGACCTTGGTTTGCGCCGCATCCTGCGGCGCGGCGTTGGCGGCCAGCGACCCGAAGGCGACGAGGGCTGCGGCGCAGAGTTTCAACACGGGAGACATCTTGTGGTGCGACATGCTTGCTTCCTCTTTTCGTTAACCGAACCGACGAGCGTAACGAAAAGCGGCCCGCTTGGGGCCGCTTTAGGGGTTTTCACCACAGGAAAATTTTTGATAAGTAATTGATTGCTAAAGGAATTTATTGACTCTCGGCATTTCCTTTACAGGCAATCAGCTTTCCCGTTTCCAGGCAATTACCAGCTCGGTTACCAGCTCAGCTTCAGCGTGTATTTGCCGCTGGTCGAACCGGTGCCGCCGCTGTAGTACACCACGCGCACGTAGGCGGGCACGGTGGTGGAGCCGGTATTTGTCGCACTGGCCGAATCGATCGAACCGGCGCCATTGGTGCTGGACGTCACCTGGGTGCCGGCGCTGTTGTAGATGTACAGGTCGTAGTCCGAGGTCGAGTTCGGCGTCAGGGTCGCGCTCAGGGTCTTGCCGGCCGGCACCTGGACCACGAAGTAGTCGGTGTCGGTGGTGCTGCCCATGGTGCCGTTGACCGTGGTGCCCGCGGTCGTCACGGCGTTCGCGGTGGAGATCGTGTTGTTCGACTCGGTTTCCGAGATCGTGGTGCCGGTGCCGCCGGTGCCCAGGGCCGCATCGACCGCCGCCGAGGCGTCGACGATGCCCGCGCCGCAGCCCGAGCACGATGCCGGGAAGGCGCGCGCGCTCGACTTCAGGCGGGATTCGACGTCGTCCGGGGTCAGGTTCGGATTCACCGACAGCATCAGCGCGACCACGCCGGCCACGTGCGGAGTGGCCATCGAGGTGCCCATGTAGCCGGCGTAGCTGTCGGCGCCCGGACCCTTGGTGCCGGCGTTCAGGGTCGACAGGATCGCCGCGCCGCTGTCGCCGCCCGGCGCCGCCACGTCGACCAGGGTGCCGTAGTTCGAGTACGAGGCACGGCCGCCCGACTTGTTGGTGGCCGCCACCGCGATCACGCCCGAGCAGTTGGCCGGGCTGCTGTTGCTGACGTTCTGCGACTCGTTGCCGGCCGCGACCACGACCACGGTGCCGCGCGAACGGGCGCCGTTGATCGCGTTCTGGGTGGTGGTGTCGCAGGCGCCGCCGCCGCCCAGCGACATATTGATCACCTGCGCGCGCGCCGCGATGTTCGGCACGCCCGAGACGGTGCCGCCGGAAGCCCAGATGATGCCGTCGGCGATGTCCGAGGTATAGCCGCCGCACTGGCCCAGCACGCGCACCGGCACGACCTTGGCGTTGTAGGCGACGCCGGCCACGCCGATGCCGTTGTTGGTGAGGGCGGCGATGGTGCCGGCCACGTGGGTGCCGTGCCAGCTCGAGTTGGTGGCGGCCTGGCCAGTACCGCACTGGCCGGCGGCGGTCCAGTCGCCCGGATCGCTGGCATCACTGTCGCGGCCGTTGCCGTCGTTGGAGATCGTGGTGTCGGCGATGAAGTCGTAGCCTGCCAGGATCTGGCCCTGCAGATCGACGTGCGGACGGTAGCCGGTATCGATCACCGCCACCCGGATGCCGGTGCCGGTGGCCTTGTCCCAGGCCGCCGGCAGGCGCATGCCGCCGACGGTATCGGTGTAGTCCCACTGCTGGCTGAAGTAGGGATCGTTCGGCGTGAACATCGGCTTCTTGATGCGGTCCGGTTCGGCGTACTCGATCGAGGCATCGCCGGCGGTCAGGTCGGCCGCCAGCTTGGCGGCCTCGGCCACCGAAATCTTGCGGTTCATCTGGATCACGCGGGCGCCGGTACCGATGGTGTGCAGTTCCTTCATCGTCAGGCCGAGCTTGCGGCCGGCCGTGTTGAGGACGGCCAGGCGCGAAGCGGCCATCGGCGACGCCGCGGCGGCCCGCGACAGCCCTTTGGCGACGCTCTTGGCATCCGGCGCCGACTCGTCCTTGTACTTGACGATCAGGCGGTCGGTCTCGGCAGTGACGTCCACACCCTGCGCGGCGGATGCGGTGACTGCCGTGGCCGGCACGCCGGCCTGGACAAAGCCTGCGCCGAGGCCGAGGACGGCCACTGCGCACAGTTTCAAGACTGCCGGGTACATCGATTTCTGAGACTTCATGTTTCTTCCTTTTTATAGAAAAACACAAAAGTTTTGATTTTCCGCAAGCACGTCATGAACTACTGAGTGCCTGAGATCTAGTTGTGTCGGCGCTATTTCTGCACACCGATTGCCCGTCTGAAAGCGGACACGGAAGAGTAGCGCGAAGGAAGAAACCTTGTGGAAATTTCACAATTGATTTCGGCATCTTTACAACGAAAAACAGTACTTCGTAGCAAAAACCTACTTTATTTGGCGGAAAATCGGCTCAGCAAAATAAGATCTTGCTAAAAAACGCAAAATTATAAGGAGATTATCATTCTTGGTCAGCCATAACATTTAACACATAGCTTTGATCTATATCAGATATAACGCATAAATTTTAACGAAGATGCATACGCGCCAGACGTAAAAAAGGCCGCGATCGCTCGCGGCCTTTTGCTCAACCGGACAGCCGTTCAGGACTTAGAAATTGCCCTTGAACTGGACGCCGTAGGTGCGCGGCTCGTTGGTGAAGCCGGTCAGGTTGTTGAAGTCGATCGCACCGGTGATGCGGCGCTGGTCGAGGATGTTGCGGCCGAAGGCAGCCACTTCATACTTGCCGCCCGCCCAGTTGTAGCCGACGCGCAGGCCGCCTTCGGTCAGCGGCTTGCCGCTGAATTCCTTCGCTTCGTACAGGAAGAAATTGATCTTCGTACGGTAGGACCAGTCGGTGTAGACGAAGAACTCGCCGTCGCCCATCGGGATGCCATAGCGCGCGGTGGCGTTGAGGGTCCACTTCGGCGCCTGCGGCAGCGGGTTGCCGTTGATCTCGACGCGGCCGGCCGCGTTGACCGGGTCGGTGACGGTGCACTGGGCGCACTTGTTGACCGACAGGCTCGGGTCGCGGATCTCGGTGAAGTTGTAGCTGGCGCCGCCGGTCACGCGCAGCGACGGGCTGACGATGCCTTCGAAGTCGAACTCGGCACCCTGGGCCTTGGTCTTCTTGGCGTTGATCAGCTTGGTGACGTTGGAGTTACCGCCGACCACGGTCAGCTGCTGGTTCTTGACCTCGAAGTCGTACAGCGAGAAGTTGACGCGGGCGCGGCGCTCGAACAGGTCGGCCTTGATGCCGCCTTCGACCGAGGTGACGGTCTCGGCATCGGCCACGGTCACCGGCACCGATGCCGACGCGGCGGCGATACTCGGCGCGCGGAAGCCGGTCGCCATGCGGGCGTACAGGTTCACTTCGCGGTTCAGCTTGTAGGTACCCGACAGGTCCCAGTTGACCTTGCTCTTGCTCTCGCTGATGCCGGCCGGGCCGATCAGGGTCACGTTGGTGTGTTCCAGCGTGGCGAAGTCCTTCTTGTCGTCGGTGTAGCGCAGGCCGCCGCGCAGGGTGAAGGCATCGTTGACGGCATAGGTCACGGAACCGAAGGCGGCCCAGGCCTTGTTCTTCTGGTTCGAGACCACGCGCGAGGTCTGCTGCTGGGTCACGCTGTCGAAGTTGTCGCTGCCGCCGGTCGCGTCTTCATCGAAGTAGTACAGGCCGGCCTGCCAGTTCATCGGGCCCGCGTTCTTCGACTCGACACGGAATTCCTGCGAGTACTGGGTCAGGTCGGTCAGGCGGCTGGCGGTCTGCACCTGGAAAGGAATGAAGCCCGGACCGGCCGGGGTGCCGCCGTCGATGTCGCCGCGGCTGTTGTAGTGGCCCACGCCTTCGTAGCCGGTAATCGAGTACAGCTTGACCGGGCCCAGGTCCCACGACAGGCGCAGGTTGGCGCCGTTGGTCTTGAGGTTCTGGAAGTTCAGGGCATTGGTGACGATGCTGTTCAGGTCGTAACCGTCGGCGATGTCGTTGGTGCCCTTCTTGATCAGGTTGGCGCGGAACAGGCGGGCGCTGCCGGCGGTGGTGCGCTGGTGCACGTTGAACAGGGCGCTGAAGGTGCTGTCCGGGGTGTACAGGAACTGCACGCGCTCGGCGTGTTCGTTGTAGCCGTCCAGTTCGCCGGTCTTGTTGGTCTTGGCCAGGTCGCTGTAGTTGTCGACGTAGTTGTCGCGGTGCTGGCGCAGGGTCGAGACGCGCATCGCCCACTTGTCGGACAGCGGCACGTTGACGGCGCCTTCCAGGTTGACGGTGTTATGCGTGCCCCACGAGGCGTTGTAGTAGCCCTCGACCTTCTTCAGGTTCGGCTTTTCGGATTCGAACTTGACCACGCCGGCCGGGGTGTTGCGGCCGAACAGGGTGCCCTGCGGGCCGCGCAGCACTTCCACGCCGGCCACGTCGAAGATCGGGAAGCCTTTCAGGATCGGGTTTTCCTGCACGATGTCGTCGACGATCAGCGACACCGGCTGCGACGCGAACAGCGAGAAGTCGGTGTTGCCGTAGCCGCGGATGTAGAAGCGCGGGAAGGTGCGGCCGTTCGACGATTCGATGTTCAGGCTCGGCACCTTGCCGGCCAGCACGCGGATGTCTTCGCCACCGGAGACGATGACGTCCAGTTTCTCACCCTTGATGGCGCTGACGGAAACCGGCACCTCCTTGATGTTTTCGGTGCGGCGCTGCGCCGTCACGGTAACGGTTTGCAGCTCGTTGGTCGATGTAGCTTGGGCCAGGGCCGGGGCGGCCGACATGGCGGACAGCGCCAGCATCGCGCCGTGGGCGGCGATGACGCGCTTGTGCATCTTGGACATCTTGGTCATTTCGATTTCCTAGGAAGGGTAAAAAAACTTGTATTTATGTCTCCCCCAGCCCCCTCTTCCCCCGGCAAGCGCGCCGTGCTCGGCGTCTTCATATTGCCAGGTTGGTAAGCGCGCAATTGTCGAGCATGTGTATAAGTCAAGGCAAGAAATATGCGTGGGGATAGGCGGCCATACAACAAATTATTTTTCCCCAAAACCCTTGCGTGCTCCGGAAGGGATACGCTATGATTCGGGCCTCTTCGGACGCGGTGACAAACGTCGAAGGCAACATCGAAGTGGTTTGCGGGCGCTTAGCTCAGTTGGTAGAGCGGATCCCTTACAAGGATTAGGTCGGGAGTTCGAGCCTCTCAGCGCCCACCAGATCTTCCGATGATGCCGACAGCGAAGAAAAGATCAGTAAAAACGGAGCGGTAGTTCAGTTGGTTAGAATACCGGCCTGTCACGCCGGGGGTCGCGGGTTCGAGCCCCGTCCGCTCCGCCAGAATCAAAGAAGAAAGGTCCGACTTGTCGGGCCTTTTTTCTTTTTAGCTACAGGAGGGTCTCCCCTGCGGGCGACCCGGTTTCGGGCTCGAAGGGAATCGCCTGCAAGCGATTCCGCGGCCCGCGGGACGTGGGCGAGCCCCGTCCGCTCCGCCAGAATCAAAGAAGAAAGGTCCGACTTGTCGGACCTTTTTTCGTTTCTGCCCTGCCTTGCGCGTCATGCCCTCCTGAGCATCGGGGCGCCAAGCTCGACGCGGTTGCGTCCGCCGGTCTTGGCCGCATACAGCGCGTGGTCGGCGCGCGCCAGCGCCGCCGTCAGCTCCTCGCCGACGCCGATCGTCACCACGCCGATGCTCACCGTCATGCGGTAGCCGGGCGCGCAGTCGAGCACCGGGGCCTCGGCCACCGCGATACGCAGGCGTTCGGCCGCTTCGAGCGCGCCCTCGAGCGCGGTGCCCGGCAGGACCAGCGCGAATTCCTCGCCGCCCAGGCGGCCGATCACGTCGTGCTCGCGCAGCACGCCGCGCGCGGTGTCGGCGAATGCCTGCAGGGCGCGATCGCCACAGGCGTGGCCATAGCCGTCGTTGAGCTGCTTGAAGTGGTCGATGTCGAGCATCAGCAGGGTGATCGGCTTGCGCAGGCGCAGCGCCAGCAGGCGCGCACTGTCGGCGCGCTCGAAGAAGGCGCGGCGGTTCAGCATGCCGGTCAGGCTGTCGACGGTGGCCAGGCTGCGCATCAGGGCATCGTCCTTCTGCTTGCACAGCAACAGGAAGCCGAAGCCGTTCACGATCATCAGGAGATAGCTGGCCAGGTAGGCCACGTCCTTCACCGGCGACACGGTCGTTCCCGGATTGCCGCCCTCGAGGCCCAGCCAGGTCCAGATCGCCAGCGCGAACAGGATGTTGTTGATGCCGATGAGACGCTGCAGCAGCGGTGCCTTGCGCGGACGCAGCAGGACCACCGCCGCGCCGAATACGAACAGGGCGATGATGAAGGAAATCAGTTCGGTGAGCTGCAGGCGCGAGGCTCCGGTCGCCACCGCATAGCCGATCGCCACCCAGCCGGGCAGCGTGAACAGGTAGAGGGACTGGCGCCAGCGCCTGAAGCCGAAGAACAGGCAGTTGGCGCCCACTTCCAGCGCCACCCCGGCCAGCCAGACGCAGGCGGACAGCGCCTCGACCAGGCCCGGCTCGAACTGCGGCGCGACCCACCAGCAGAGCTGGGCGAGCCCGATCGACAGGCGTCCCCACATCCACCAGCCGAGCGCCGGGCTGTTGTCCGCCCCCCGCATATAACCTGCCATCAGCAGGGCAAACGCGATATTGCCGACACCGAGCGCCAGCATGAAGGTTTGAATATCGATCACTGTGGTCCTCAGGGACTGCTGCGGTTTACTGTAATTATTACAACAGCTGTTTCCCAAAGGAATTATCTTACACGGTTTCAACATTTGGTTACGCACAATTCGAGTGCGTCCTCGGTTTGCTGCCGGATATGCCGCACTGTTGGAACATTGCTACATGGCACAACTGAATCGTGCATAATTGACAATAACCTGATGTCCATCCTTGTCGCTGTTTTCATGGAGCCGCCGTGATCTTTGGTTTTCTCACATCCCAGACCCTGTCCCCGCGCCAGCACAGGCTGCAGAACACACCGCTGTTCCGCACGCTCAAGCCGCTCGAGGTCAAGTTCGTGGATGGCCTGATGCACGAGCGGCGCTACCTGCCGGAAGAAATCGTCTTCGACGAGAACGAGGAAGGCCAGGCGCTCTACCTGGTGATGGCGGGCCGGGTCGAGATCAGCCGCGCCCACGAAGGCAGCCGCCGGCTGGTGAGCGAGCTGGGACCGGGCGGCTTCTTCGGCGACCTCGCCCTGCTCGACAACTCGCCGCGCAGCGCCCAGGCGCGCGCCGTCGAGCACTGCGAGCTGGCGGTGTTCTTCCGCGACGACTTCCTGGCGCTGATGGATACCGACGCCGTGATCGGCTACAAGATCTCGCTGGCGCTGGCGCGCCACATCGGCCAGCGCCTGCGCGAGCGTCTCGACGGCCGTCCGCAGCTGGAAGCGCTGTGATCGGCGGCCCCGTGGTCCGCGAGGAGCGCGCCGGGCCGGTGGCCTGGACCGCGATCGTCGCCGTCACCTGCCTGCTGCTGGTGCTGCTCGAGCATATGCTGTGGCTGGTACTGCCCTTCATCTTCGGCACCGTGATGTACTACACCCTGCTGGGGCCGATGCGGCGCCTGCTGCGCCTGGGCTTTTCGCGCAGCGTCTCGTCGATGCTGGTATGCGCCGTGTTCTTCGGGCTCGCCACGCTGGCGGTCGCGGCCGCGCTGTCGTGGAGCAGCGGACCGGCGGAGGACAGCGCTTCCTGGAGCGAGACCCTGTCGCTGTACGCGAACGGCGGCGTGGCCTTCGTGCGCAACACGATGGCGCTGCTGGAAGCGAAATTCCCGCTGCTGGCCGAGATGCACCTGACCTCGCTGGTCAACAAGCGCTTCAAGGCCTTCACCGACAACTTCGCCCAGCGCTACCTGGCCACCATCCTGGTCACCGCGGCCGGCTGGCTGCCCTCGCTGCTGCTGGCGCCCTTCCTTGCCTTCTTCTTCCTGCGCGACGGCCTGCGCTTCAAGAAATTCCTGGCGCGCGCGGTGCCGAACGCCTACTTCGAACGCACCCTGTTCCTGCTGCACGAGGTCGACCAGACCGCGCGCCGCTATTTCGAGGGCCTGCTCAAGCTGACCGTGCTCGACACCATCGTGCTGGGCTTCGGCCTGTGGGTGATCGGCGTGTCATCTCCGCTGCTGCTGGGCTTCATTTCCGCGCTGCTGGCCTGGGTGCCCTTCATCGGCTCGGTGGTCGGCTGCGTGATGGTGGTGATCGTCGCCGCCACCGACGCCCCCGTCAATCCGCTGGTCGCCTACGGCGCCATCGTCGTCTTCATCCTGGCGCGCCTGCTGGACGATTTCGTCTTCATGCCGATCACCCTCGGCCGCAGCCTGAAGATCCACCCGCTGATCGCGGTGCTGATGATCTTCATCGGCGGCGCCCTGTCCGGCGTGGCCGGCCTGATGCTGGTGCTGCCGCTGCTGGGCGTGGTGATGGTCATCGGAGAAACCCTGGGCCGCCTGATGACCAATCCACGGCTGCGGGCAAGGCACCGCTACGCAAGGCAGTTGCGGGAAAAACAGGCGAGCGGGGATCTGCTTGCCTGACGGCGACGTTCAACCCAGGCTGCATATTGTTGGTTATATTAAATTATTAACCAACTGTCGGAAAATTTGACGTCTGCTCATCCCTGGCACTCCCTTTCGATGGAAAATCAAGGACTTGGTTTAATGGTATGAATATTGCATTGCGTTTTGCGTCGAAATTCCTTCGGCAACCAAAAACAAAGAGGGAGCAAAATGACAACAAACCGCCATACCGCATTCCTTCGGAGTGCCATTTTCGCCCTGGCCTTCGTGGCCGCCGGCACGGCCAGCGCCGCTCCGATCTACTGGACCGATTGGCAGGGCGGCGACCTCGACACCGGTCCCGGCTTCAGGGCCCAGGGCACCATCACCACCGCCACCTCGACAGTCACCGTCACGTATACGAATGCTGCGGGCGTCGGTTTCTACCAGCCCAGCGGCGGTACCGACTACTGGGGGCCGCGCAACTCGACTTCGCCCTACACCAGCAGCGCAGTCGACAACGCGCCCACCGGCACCGACATCATCGCCTTGCAGTATGCGGGCAGCCAGACGCTGACCTTCTCGCAATCGGTCGCCAATCCGGTATTCGCCGTCGTCAGCCTGAACGGCAACGGCTACGCCTTCCTGAACCAGGACTTCGATATCCTCAGCTATGGCGCCGGCCCGGGAGCGGCCGCTCCAGGCAACCATAGCTGCGGCTTCTATGGCTGCGGCACCCTGACCAAGCAGGTAGTGGATCTCGGCGGCGGCAACACCGAATACCGGCTGATCGGCACCGGCGAGCCGCATGGCACCATCCGTTTCACCGGCACCTTCGACGCGCTGACCTGGCGCAGCCTGACTTCCGAATACTGGAATGGTTTCACCGTCGGCGTGGAGGGCACGGCGGACGAGGGTCCGCCGCCGAATGACGTGCCGGTGCCGGCGACCTGGCTGCTGATGGCCATCGGCAGCGCAGGCCTGGCTGCGGTCCGTCGCCGCAAGCCGGGCGTTTAGAGCCGGGCTCTACTTCCGCCCTGCCGCCTTCGGTTTGGTCTTGATGGTTGACAGGATGCCCGGCTTGGCCTTGCCCGGCGGCGCCACGAAGGGTGCTGGATCGTTGCGGCTGTTTCCACGCCCGTTGCGGCGGGTGGCCACCTCGATCACCCGGCCCTTCGGCGCGGCACCGCGGGACTCGGCCACCAGCGGCAGGGCCTTGCGCTCGCTACGCGGCGTGGCTTCCTGCTCGCTGCCGGGCGGCGGCACCAGGTGGCGCTCGCCGTTGCCGATCAGGTCGCCGCGGCCCATGCGTTTCAGGCCTTCGCGCAGCACCGGCCAGTTTTCCGGGTCGTAGTAGCGCAGGAAGGCTTTGTGCAGCTTGCGCGTCTTGCCGCTCTTGGCGGTGACGACTTCTTCCGAATCCTCGGTCACCTTGGCCAGCGGGTTCTTGCCCGTGTGGTACATGGTGGTTGCCATCGCCATCGGCGTCGGCGTGAAGGTCTGGACCTGGTCGAGGTGGAAGTTGTTCTTCTTCAGCCACAAGGCGAGATTCAGCATGTCCTCGTCGGTCGAACCCGGGTGGGCCGCGATGAAGTAGGGGATCAGGTACTGCTTCTTGCCCGCCTCCTTCGAGTACTTGTCGAACAGCGCCTTGAACTCGTCGTAGGTGCCGATGCCCGGCTTCATCATCTTCGACAGCGTGCCCTCTTCCGTGTGCTCCGGCGCGATCTTCAGCAGGCCGCCCACGTGGTGGGTGACGAGTTCCTTCACGTACTCGGGCGAGCGCACGGCCAGGTCGTAGCGCAGGCCGGAGCCGATCAGGATCTTCTTGATGCCCGGGATCGCGCGCGCCTTGCGGTACAGCGAGATCAGCTTGCTGTGGTCGGTACCCAGGTTGGAACAGATGGTCGGATAGACGCAGGACAGGCGGCGGCAGGTTTCCTCGATCTTCTTGTCCTTGCAGGACAGGCGATACATGTTCGCGGTCGGACCGCCGAGGTCGGTGATGGTGCCGGCGAAGTTCTTCGTCGTATCGCGGATCAGCTCGATCTCGCGCAGGATCGACGGCTCCGAACGGCTCTGGATGATGCGGCCTTCGTGCTCGGTGATCGAGCAGAAGGTGCAGCCGCCGAAGCAGCCGCGCATGATGTTCACCGAATAGCGGATCATCTCCCAGGCCGGGATATGCGCCTTGCCGTAGCTCGGGTGCGGCGCGCGCGCGTACGTCAGGTCGTATACGCCGTCCATCTCGTCCATGGCCAGCGGCAGCGGCGGCGGGTTCAGCCAGACGTCGCGGTCGCCGTGCTGCTGCACCAGCGCGCGCGCGTTGCCCGGGTTCGACTCGAGGTGGAACACGCGCGAGGCGTGCGCGTACATCACCGGATCCTCGCTGACGGTCTCGAAGGACGGCAGGCGCACCACGGTCTTGCGTGCTTTTTCGCGCGCGGCGGCCTGTCTCTCTTCGCGCGTCATGATGACGATCGGCTTGACCTCCGGTTCCGGCTGCGCATTCTCGGTGGCGCAGGCCTTGGTGTCTTCCTGCGCCATCGCGTAGGGGTTCGGATGCGGGTCGACGCGGCCCGGCACGTCCACGCGGGTGGAGTTGTGCACCGACCACTCCTGGTCCGGCAGCCAGCCGTGCGGCACCAGGAAGGCGGTGCCGCGCAGGTCGCGGATGTTCTTGATGCTCTCCCCTGCCGCGATGCGGCGGGTGACGTCGACCAGGGCGCGTTCGGCGTTACCGAAGATGACCAGATCCGCCTTCGATTCGAACAGCACCGAGCGGCGCACCTTGTCCGACCAGTAGTCGTAATGCGCGATGCGGCGCAGCGAGGCCTCGATCGAACCGGCGATCACCGGCACGCCCGGGAAGGCTTCGCGGGCGCGCTGGCAGTAGACGGTCACGGCGCGGTCCGGACGTTTATTCGGCTCGGCGTTCGGCGTGTAGGCGTCGTCCGAGCGGATCTTGCGGTCGGCCGTGTAGCGGTTGACCATCGAGTCCATGTTGCCGGCGGTGATGCCCCAGTACAGATTGGGCTTGCCGAGCGCGCGGAAGGGTTCCACGGAGGTCCAGTCCGGCTGGCTGATGATGCCGACCCGATAACCCTGGGCTTCCAGCAGGCGGCCGACCAGCGCCATCCCGAAGCTCGGGTGGTCGATGTAGGCGTCGCCCGTGATCAGGATGATGTCGCACGAATCCCAGCCCAGCTTGTCCATCTCCGCGCGGGACATGGGCAGGAAGGGCGCGGCGGGAGCGCGGCTGGAGCGCTTGGGGACGCTCGCGAAAAGATTGGTGGGGGAGTTCATTGGCCGGCATTTTACAGGAAAAGCCGTCGGTCAACTCCTCCCCCCTCCAAAATTGGCTTAGTTTTCAACAACTTAATCAGATGCCCATGTTGTTGAGGATATTGCCGAGCTGGCGTAGGGCCGGCTCCAGGTTCGGGTGGCGGGCCGCGAAGCGGGCCGTGATTTCCTGGCTGCGCGAAGCCAGGCCATAGGTGTTGGCGTCCGGGTCGTCGGCGCGGCGCTCGAGCACGTGCTTGATGTCGCCGTCGAGCTGGCGCAGCAGCATCTCCAGTTCGTCGTCGACCTCGCCCGTCTCCTCGAGGTGGCGGTGCAAGGTCTTCAGGTGCGCTTTCAGGGTGTCTTCGTTATCAGGCAGCATGTCGTCGTCCCTCATGTGGTGAACCTGGTCTCCAGGTACAGCTTCTCGACCTGTTCGCGGGCCCAGGGCGTCTTGCGCAGGAACTTCAGGCTCGACTTGATGCTGGGGTCCTTGATGAAGCAGTTGATCGCGATACGGCGGCCGAGCCCATCCCAGCCGTAGTGCTCGACCAGGCGGGTTAATAAGGATTCTAAGGTAATACCGTGTAATGCCTGAACACTCATTGCAGAGACGATGTCCTCGTGAGGGCGTTGTGGGAAATTTTATATCTGAAGGGGAAGGATGGGCGCGCCGCTCGCCGTTGCCGCGCCCTGTTTCGTCGTTCCCGCGCAGGCGGGAATCCAAGTCCCTCGGGTATTCGTAAAACTTATTACTCGCCCGTCAGTCCACGGCGCTCCAGCAGCGGCTCGATCTTCGCATCGCGGCCGCGGAACTTGCGGTACATCTCCATCGCATCCATGGTGCCGCCGCGCGACAGCAGGGTCTGGCGGAAGTGGTCGCCGTTCTTGCGCAGCAGGCCGCCGTTCTCCTTGAACCACTCGACGGTGTCGGCGTCCAGCTTCTCGGCCCACAGGTAGCCGTAGTAGCCGGCCGAGTAACCGCCCGAGAACACGTGCGAGAAATAGGTCGTGCGGTAGCGCGGCGGCACCAGCGGGAAGTCGACGCCGGCGTCATGCAGGGCCTTGGCTTCGAAGCCCAGCACGTCGGTCGGGATCTGGTTCGGGGCCAGCTGGTGCCAGCTCTGGTCCAGGATCGAGGCCGCCAGGTACTCGGTGGTGCGGTAGCCCTCGTTGAACTTGCTTGATGCCTGCACCTTGTCCAGCAGCGCCTGAGGCATCGCCTCGCCGGTCTGGTAGTGCTTCGCATAGTTGGCCAGCACTTCCGGCCAGGCCATCCACATTTCGTTGACCTGCGAGGGGAACTCGACGTAGTCGCGCGGCACGCGGGTGCCCGAGAAGCGCGGGTACTTCACGTTCGAGAACATGCCGTGCAGCGCGTGGCCGAACTCGTGGAACATGGTGCGCACTTCGTCGTAGGTCAGCAGGGTCGGCTCGCCGGCGGCCGGCTTCGGGATGTTCAGGTGATTCGCGATCACCGGGTGGGTGCCCAGCAGGGTGTTCTGGCCGACGTAGGCATTCATCCAGGCGCCGCCGCGCTTGTTGGCGCGCGCGTAGGGATCGTGCAGGAAGATCGCCAGCTGCTTGCCGTCGGCGTCGAAGACGTCGAACACGCGCACGTCCGGGTCGTACACCGGCAGGTCCTTGCGCTCCTTGAAGGTGATGCCGTATTCCTTGGTGGCGGCGAAGAACACGCCGTCGATCAGGACGCGGTTGTACTCGAAGTAGGGACGCAGCTGGTTCTGGTCGAAGGCGTAACGCTGGGCGCGCACCTTGTCGCTGTAGTAGTTCCAGTCGTAGGCGGCGGCCTGGAATTGTCCGCCTTCGGCGTCGATCACCTTCTGCAGGTCGGCCGCTTCCTTCTTCGCGTTGTTCACGGCCGGCTTGGCGAATTCGGCCAGCAGCTTGTTGACCGCGCCGGTGGTCTTCGCTGTCTGGTCTTCCAGCATATAGGCCGCGTGGCTCGGATAGCCCAGCAGCGCGGCGCGCTCGGCGCGCGCCTTGGTCAGCTCCAGCACCAGGGCGCGGTTGTCGAATTCGCCGCCATGGCTGCCGCGCGCCAGCGAGGTTGCCAGCAGCTTTTCACGAGTCGCGCGGTTGGTCAGCACGGACAGCGGCGCCTGCTGGGTGGTGTTCACGACCGGGATCACGAACTTGCCGTCCAGGCCGCGCTTCTTCGCTTCCGCACTGGCGACGTCGATCGCCTTGTCCGACATGCCGGCCAGCTCTTCGCGGCTGTCGACCACCAGCGCCGAGGCGTTCGCTTCCTTCAGCACGTTCTGGCTGAACTGGGTCTGCAGGGCTGCAATCTTCGCGTTATAGGCCTTCAGCTTGATCTTGTCGCTGGCGGACAGCTGGGCGCCGGCGCGCACGAAGTCGGTGTGGTAGCGCTCCAGCAGGTAGGCCGATTCGGCATCGAGGTGCAGCTGCTCGCGCTTGTCGTACAGGGTCTTGATGCGCTTGTAGAGCTTCTCGTTCAGGCGGATCTTGTCGCTGTGCGCGGCCAGCTTGGGCGCCAGTTCCTTGTCCAGCGCGTTCAGGGTGTCGTTGGTGTTGGCGCCAACCAGGCTGTAGAAGACGGTCGAGACGCGGTTCAGCAGCTGGCCCGAACGCTCCATCGCGACGATGGTGTTCTGGAAGCTCGGCGCCGCCTTGCTATTGGCGATGACGTCGATCTCGGCCGACTGCTGGCGCATGCCTTCCTCGAAGGCCGGGGCGAAGTCTTCATTCCTGATCTTGTCGAAGGCCGGGTACTGGAACGGCAGGGTGCTCGGCTTGGCGAAGGGGTTCGAGGCCGGCAGCTGGGATGGCGCCGCCTGGGCGAAGGTGGCGACGGCCGCGGTGACGGCGAAGGCCAGGATGTGGGAACGGTTCATTCTCTCTCCAGTGAAAATCGTCTTGTTGTTTGTTGTGGTGCTTCGCGTGGGCTCGGGGAGCCCACGCTTGACGGTGGATCAGCCGCTCAATTGCCGGTCAAGCCACGGCGCTCCAGCAGCGGTTCGATCCGCGCATCACGGCCACGGAAATTGCGGAACAGGTCCATGGCGTCGGCCGAACCGCCGCGCGACAGCAGGGTCTCGCGGAAGTGGTCGCCGTTCTTGCGCAGCAGGCCGCCGTTCTCCTTGAACCACTCGACCGTATCGGCGTCCAGCTTTTCGCTCCACAGGTAGGCGTAGTAGCCGGCCGAATAGCCGAGCGAGAAGCTGTGCGAGAAATAGGTCGTGCGGTAGCGCGGCGGCACCGGCGCGAAGTCGACGCCCGCATCCTTCAGCGCGGCGGCTTCGAAGCCCAGCACGTCGGTCGGGATCTGGCTCGGGGCCAGCTGGTGCCAGCGCTGGTCGAGCAGCGAAGCGGCCAGGTACTCGGTAGTGATGTAGCCCATGTTGAACTTCGCGGACGCCTGCACCTTCTGCAGCAGCTCTTGCGGCATCGGCTCGCCGGTCTGGTAGTGCTTCGCGTAGTTGGCCAGCACTTCCGGCCAGGTGGCCCACATCTCGTTGACCTGCGACGGGTACTCGACGAAGTCGCGCGGCGTGTTGGCGCCCCCAAAAGTAGGGTACTTCACGTTCGAGAACATGCCGTGCAGCGCATGGCCGAATTCGTGGAAGGCGGTGCGCACCTCGTCATAGGTCAGCAGGGTCGGCTGGCCGGCGGGCGGCTTCGGGATGTTCAGGTGGTTCGCCACCACCGGGTGGTTGCCCAGCAGCGTGGACTGCGTGACGTACTCGTTCATCCAGGCGCCGCCCTGCTTGTTCGGACGCGCGTAGTAATCCATGATGAAGATCGCCAGCTGCTTGCCGTTGGCGTCGAAGACGTCGAACACGCGCACGTCCGGGTCATACACCGGCAGGTCCTTGCGCTCCTTGAAGCTGATGCCGAACTCCTTGTTCGCGGCGAAGAACACGCCGTTCTGCACCACGTTGTTCAGTTCGAAGTAAGGCTTCAACTGGTTCTCGTCGAAGGCGTACTTCGCCTGGCGCACCTTGTCGGTGTAGAAGGCCCAGTCATGCGCGGCGACCTGGAAGCCGCCCTCGGGTTTACCAACTTCGGCATCGATCACACGCTGGATTTCGGCGGCCTCCTTGCGCGCATTGTTCACGGCCGGCGGCGCCAGCTCGCCCAGCAGCTTGTTGACGGCTTCCGGCGTCTTCGCGGTTTCCACTTCCAGCGAATAGGCGGCATAGGTCGGGTAGCCCAGCAGGGTCGCCTTCTCGGCGCGCAGCTTCGCCAGGCGCTGCACCAGCTCGCGGCTGTCGAATTCGCCGCCGCGGCTGCCGCGCGTCATCGATGCCGCCATCAGGCGCTCGCGCGTACCGCGGTTGGTCAGCGACGACAGCAGCGGCTGGCCGGTGGTGTTGGCCAGCGCGATCACGAACTTGCCGTCCAGGCCGCGCTTCTTCGCTTCCGCGGCGGCGGTATCGATCTCGGCATCAAGCATGCCGGCCAGTTCGGCGCGGGTATCGACCACCAGCGCCGAGGCATTCGCTTCCTTCAGCACGTTCTGGGCGAAGGTCGACTGCAGGCTGGCGATCTCGCCGTTATAGGCCTTCAGCTTTTCCTTGTTGGCGTTGGAGAGATTGGCGCCGGCGCGCACGAAGTCGCGGTGGTAGCGTTCCAGCAGATGTTTCGATTCGGCGTCCAGCTTGAGGCCATCGCGCTTGTCGTACAGGCTCTTCACGCGCTTCCACAGTTTGGCGTTCAGGTAGATCGCGTCCGCGTGGGCCGCCAGCTTCGGCGACATCTCGCGGTCGATCGCGTCCAGGTTGTCGTTGGTGTTGGCGCTCTGCAGGTTCGAGAAGGTGGTCGACACCCGCGCCAGCAGCTGGCCCGCGCGCTCCATCGCGACGATGGTGTTGTCGAACGTCGGCGCCGCGTGGTTGTTCGCGATCGCCTCGATCTCCAGCAGGTGCACGCGCATGCCCGCTTCGAAGGCCGGCTTGAAGTGCTCGTCCTTGATCTTGTCGAACGCCGGGTAGTGGAAGGGCAGCGTGCTGGCCTTGGCGAACGGGTTCGAAGCGTCGAAGACGGCAGCGGGTGCGGCGGAAGCAGTGGGAGCGGCGGCGGCGGGGATGGCGGTGCTTGCGTAGGCAAGCGCGATGCTTGCCGCGACGATGAAGCTGTGTTGACGTTTCATGCGATCTTTCAGGACACTAATCGGACGCTGCCGAAGCGTGCCCGGCAGCAGGTGCGCCGAAGATCATAGCAGGCTTATTGCCGCGTCGTCATATTGATGTGTTGCAATCCGCCGTATTGACGGCATCCGTCAGGACGCCTCTTTCCTGGCTTCTTCCGCCTCCTCTTCCTGGATCTCCTGGACCACTTTCTTCTCGATGCGCCGGTCCGGAATCAGCCACATCACGGCCACGGCCGCATACACCAGGAAGCCCAGCCAGGCGGCAAACCAGGACAGCGCCACCCCGGCCAGGTAGAGGACGATCGAGATCTTGCCCTTGCGGTCGTCGCCAATGGCTTCGGCCAGGGTCGTGTTCTTGTCGTGGTTGCGCACCAGGCCGCGCACCAGCAGCGAATACGACACCGCGCACATGAACAGCACGAAGCCATAGGTGGCGGTCGGCCCGGTCTCGAAATGGTTCTCGCCCGTCCACGCCGTCACGAAGGGAATCAGGGACAGCCAGAACAGCAGGTGCAGATTGGCCCACAGGATGCCGCCGCTGACTTCCTTCACCGCGTGCAGCATGTGGTGGTGGTTGTTCCAATAGATCCCGATGTAGATGAAGCTGAGCACGTAGCTCATGAAGACGGGCCACAGCGGCAGCAAGGCCCTGAAATCGGGGCTGTGCGGGACTTTGAGTTCCAGCACCATGATGGTGATGAGGATGGCGATGACGCCGTCGCTGAAGGCTTCCAGCCGGTTTTTTCCCATGACAGTCCTATGTCGTCGTACTGCTCAGCATACTCCACCATCTTTGCTTGTTCCCGCACCGAGGCCCATAGGCGCAATGATGATGCGTCAAGTGTTGGACGGCAGCCAACTCAACCATCACAAGAATGACTGAGAAACCAGCAGATAGCATCCGAAAGCTGATCCGTCCCTGCGAATAAGCGCGATTCCGCGACTGGCACGCTTCCTGCACTCGACGGTAATTGTGTCCGGCACCGTGCCTGGCATCGCCAATTATTCTAGGAGATATACATGAACAAGCTGACGATCAAGGACCTGGACATCGCAAGGGAACTCGACAAGCATCAGATGACCGCCTTTTCAGGTGGCATGGGACGCACACCGCAGCAAATCCTGGCGTGGGAAATGACGGGCAAGCCCGCAACCTGGCAAGGACTGGTTTTGGGGGACGATAACCGGCTGCATGTGCCGACGATCTGAGAGCCCCCATGCGGCGGGAAGGGAATCGCTTACTGCGACGGCGTTCCGATATCGTATTTGCCGAGATTCGCAATGAAATCGTCCAGATTCTCCGCCATCATCTTGCGGAACTGATCGGTGAAATACTCGAGTGCCCGCTCCTTTTCCTGCTGCATGTGTTCCGGACCGCTCGTGGTGCGCGCGACGATGAAGGCATTGAAGCGTGCCGAGGCGTACATGGTGGAGGCGCAGACTTCGCTGGGGTCGGCGGAATCGCACTGGGTGTTGGCCTGGTCGATCAGGGCGTTGACGCGGGTCCAGAACTCCGGACCAGGGGCTTGATTACTCATGATGTATATACCGTGGATGAAAGCCCTGAACGTCAGAGCAAGAAATAGACTGTAGCATAAGCAATACGCTGCCCAAGGCCGGTCAAGACCCGCCAGGCAGGAGCGCAGCGGCGATCAATATCAGCCACAGCACCGCGCCCGCAATCACCCAGGCCCAGTTCGCCTTCGACAGCCGGTCGTTGCCCTTCCCTTCCGGGTCGCCGCAGCTGAGGTTGATCTTGTCCTGCGCCACCAGGAAGGGCGGCAGCAGCACGAACACGCTGGCGATCGAGACGAGATCGCCGGCCGTGCCGCCGATGAGGACGTCGATGGCGTTCGCCAGCAGCATCAGCGCGACCAGGATGCTCGCATGCCAGCCGCTGCGCCAGCCGGCGACTTGCGGCAGCGCATGGCCATAGGCTTTGACCTTGCGGAACAGCGCATGCGTGAAAAACATCCAGAACACGGCGCGCGGCACCGGCGAGACCATGCTGCCGAACTGCGAGGCTTCCGGATGCCTGCTCTTGTAGCGATCCCAGTTCTTGTAATACCAGTACAGGACGTAGAGCGAGGACGTCGCCAGGAACAGGATCGCCAGCTTGCGCTTCGACACCACGTAGAAGTCGGGCTCAGCCTGCATGGGAATCCGGTAGTTGAAGGCCGTGCCTGTCGAGGATGTCGCGGATGCGCGCCCGGTTCGCCGCCACGATGCGGTACAGGGTGCGGTAGTGGTCGTCCTGCCAGAAGGCCAGGATCCGCTTTTCCTCGCTTGCTCCCAGCACCTTGCGCACGCCGTCCAGCTCGATGCAGATCACCAGCAGGTGGGAATACGAACTGTCGGCGCTGTCGGCGCCTTCCGGGTAGCCGACCGGCAGGTCCGGATACATCGCCTTCAGCTCGGCCAGCGCCGCTTCCGTCCGGCGCGGATGGCGCTCGAGCCACCAGTGGGTCTGCTCGTGGATGAGGGTGGAGAGGAACAGGCCGTCGTCGTCGGTGTGGCGCGTGTTCAAGGTCAGCACCGGGTGGCTGTGCGGGATGGCGCCCTGCTCGAACACGATCTCGCGGGTCTGGATCCAAGGGTCCAGCGCATGCGCGGCCAGCACGCGCTCGAACTGGGCGCGCGCCGCCCGCTCGCGGGCATTGCCGTGCGCCAGGCGCAGCGTGAAGCCGGCGGCCTGCGCCTGCAGCCCGACTGCCAACCCGGCCAGCGCGCAGAGTGTCAGCAGGCGCCGCTTCATGGGCTGTCGAAGCAGGCCTGGCAAGCGGCGTCCGTGAACCTGGCCTGGCAGCTGCGTTCGCCCGGGAATTTCTTTTCGATGTCCTTGTACGATGCACAGGTGGCCGCAGACAAGGTCGTAATGACCGGCTGCTGCGTCACGACGCCGGATTTGTTGGTGACGCTGAGGCGCTGGCCGTTGCCATCCGAGCGCATCTCGATGCCGCCGCCCTTGTTCCACAGGCCCAGTGCGCTGGCCTGGCTCTCGTCGGGACCAGCCACGAACAGCGCGGATTGGCGGTATTTGGAATCCAGGGTCAGCATGACGTTGCTGCCGACATCCTGGGTGACATAGCCGCCGCGTTCGATGCCCTCCTCGTCGTACAGCATCACGCCGGCCGCTTTCGAGCCGCGCTTCGAAACACGGCCGCCAGCCATGACCGCATCCGGCAGATCGCCGCTCAGGCGGGCGCGCACCACGCCCTTGCCGTCGACGACCACGACTTCCCTGGCCCGCACGCTGTCGAAGATGGCGTCCTTGATGCTGCCGCCTGCGATCGCGCCGCCACCGGCAATCAGGAGCAGTCCGAGTGCCCAGGCCCGGTTTTGCCGTGCGAGCCGTTTATGCAGGCGTGCGTTTTCCTGCTCGCAGGCGAGGATTCGTCGTTCGAGGTCGGCGATACTCATGCAGTACATCCTGTTATCCAATAAACATGACCCACCTTATTGGATTTATTAGCAGAATGCAACTATTTGCTCGCCTGCCTGCGCTCCTTCAGCCGCTTGCGGGCTGTCTTGACACGCGCGATCAACGCTTCGTTCATCCGGTTCTGGACGCTATAGAGCTTGAACAGCAGGTCGGCCATGCCATGGCGGCGGCACAGCAGCAGTTTGCCGCGCCGCTGCAGCACGTGCGTGGAGCGGAATTCCTGGTTCGGCGTCCCGTAGCCGAAATCGGCGTGGGTGAAATTGAAATGCACGATCGCATCCTGCAGGGCCAGGTGGATGATGCTGGTGCCGATCGACAGGTTCATGTACTCCTGGGCGCAGCAGATATTGTGTACGTGCCACACCTCATCCGAGTGCGTGCCCAGCACCAGCGCGACCGTCTTGCCGCCGCACTGGAGCAGGTAGGAATGCAGCAGGCCATTGCGCGCCAGGTTCTCGAGCTTGACCTGCGAACTCTGGACGGAGAAGTCCTCGGCGTTCATCAAGGTCCGCATGGCGTCCACCAGGGCTGGGACCTGGTCCGGGTGCTCGATCCTCACCAGGCTGACCTCGCCCGCTTCCTTGGCCAGCAGCCGCACCTGGCGCGAGAGGTTGTAGCGCTTCTTGGAGCTGAACTTTTGCAGATAGGTCTCGACGTCTTCCGGCAGGGGCACGGTATGACAGTTTTGCCAGCCGTTGAGGACGTGACGGGACAGCCCCTTGCCGCCAACCGTATGGGCCAGTTCCTCGGGCATCGCCTGCATCAGCAAGGCCTGGCAGTCGGGATGACGCTGCAGCAGACTGTTCAGGACGAAACTGGACAGGCCTTCCTCGCCCGCATCGATCAAGGGCACGCTGCCGAGCAGCTGGTAGACGGGCACGGTACGCTTGAATACGGTCAGCGGACCGAGGCGGACGCTCACCTTCTGCGTCATCCGGCGTCCCGGGACGATCCCGACGATGCGTGTATCGCTGCAGCGGCGGATGACATGAAGTTCGCAGGGGCCCGCGCCGTCTTCCTTGGTTTCCTGCAGGTATTTGAAAAACGCCGGCAGCTGGTACAGCTTTTCCGGACTACGGCGCACCTGCAGCAGGCGGTGCCATGCGGCCTGCACGTCGGAACGCTCAAGGTCGGTTGTGGAAGGGATGAACTCGAACCGTTGTGCCGTCTCGGTGCGGCGCAAGAAGACCGGCAATTCCGGGGCGGTCCATGCGGCGGTCTCTGGCATTTCTTTGGTATGCGGAACGAATAATTTCACATGGACCTCGCACGAAACAACTCAACCAACAGAAATGATGGAATTGATTGTATTTACACTGTGCGATGATCATACCTTGAGGGAACTCAACAGTACAGTAATTTTCGACTAACTAAACATTAAATTTCGTTAACTTGTGGCTCATAAAATACGGCATTCAATCTGGATGAGCCATGTGCTTTTCATCACGATATGATGAAATTGCCGCTTAGTAATGCGGCGGCTTTTCGTTCACCGGCCCTTGCCCGGCGTCGCGCAGAACGCGGACATGCTCGGCCAGCTTGGCCACCATGGCCTCCAGCTGGTCGATACGGCGTCCCTGCTCGTAGATGGTCTGGTTCAGCGACTCGACCAGGTTTTCCTGGTGGGCCAGCTTGATCTCGATATCGATGAAACGGTCTTCGTCGCTCACGGCGTTTCCTTAAATGAAAAGAGCCGCATTATGCCAGCGGCTCTTGAATGGGGCCGGCGCATTCCGCGCCGGCATGCCGCCGGATGGCCCGGTCAGGCCTGGTGCCAGGGCGTGAACTCGATGCCCGTCTTGAATGTGCCGACCACGTTTACCTGGTTCTCGAGGCTCTCGCTGAAATCGATCAGCATCTGGGTACGCACCGCAGCCTTGTCCGGATTGCTGTTATTGCTCAGAGTATCCATCCAGTACTTGAAGCCATCGGGCTCCGGATCGCGGTGCAGCACGTTGTTGTACAGCTTCGTCACGAAAGTCGCATCGGTCGGGTTGGCGCCGTACAGGGTGTTGAACTCGGGCTGGTTCATGAATTCGCGGGCCACGTCGGTGATGGGGCTACCGCCTTCCATTCGCCACATCCAGTAACCCATGCCTGCGGCCTCGGCCGGACGTCCGAGGACGGCCGTATAGAGGCGGAAGATCTGGCCGGCGATGCCGTCGATGTCCAGCGCCAGCCAGCCGTCGTCGAACTGGACGCGCTCGACATTGATCAGCGAATCGTGGCCGTTATTGCCGGCTTTATCGGTGATGCCGTAGCCCCAGGCCTCCTGGGCCACCGTGTAGTTGGTGCGCGAACCGGCGTAGACGGCGGTGTCGATGCCGGCGCCGCCATCCACCGCGTTGTTGCCCGCCCCCGGCTTGAGTGTATCGTTGCCGCTAGTGCCGGTGATGTTCGCCGAGCTGTTGATGGTCCAGCTCGCGCGGGAGGCGGCGCTGGTGCCGTTGTCGGCCTGGTCGAGCGAAACCACGCTGACCGTGTAGTTGCCGTTCGGCAGAGGCGAAGTCGGCAGGTGCCATGTGCCGTCGCTGCCGACCGTCGTACGTGCGATCGTCTGCAGGTCGCCGGCGCGCACCAGCTCGATCGTGGTGCCGGCCTCGCCCGTACCGTTGAACGTGACCTGGTTGCTGCCGTTCAGATCGCCGGGCAGCGGGTCATAGGTCGGCTTGACCGGCGGCGTGGCATCGACCTTGAAGCCTACCGCATCGCTGGCCACAGAAACATTGCCTGCAGCATCGGTCGCGGTGGCAAAGACCGAATAGTTGCTGCCATCCGCAAAGGCGTTGAGCTTCAGCGTGTACAGGCCGTTGGCGTCGGCCGTCGCCGTGCCTACCAGCATATTGTTGTCGCTGGTAAAGATCTTCACGATCGAACCGGCTTCGGCCTTGCCGGTCACGAGCGGCGTGTTGCCGGTCGTGTAGCCGTTCACGTTCTTGGTGACCACCATGGTCGGCTTGGCAGGGGCCACGGTGTCAGCCGCCAATACATCGGCACGGGTCGCGCTCATGTCCGCAAACTTCAGGATCTCGATCGAGCGCAGGGTGTCGATGCCGTCGATGCCGTCCTTGCTCGTCACCGTCATGTCGCCATTCGGCAGTTCTGCGAAAGCGTAGTTGCTGCGAACGCCGCGGAACACGGCGGTATCGATTCCATTTCCTCCATCAATCATGTCATTGCCTCCATCGCCTTCAAGCGTGTCATTGGCGTCGGTACCCGTCAGGGTATCCGGGCCATTCGTACCCGTGATATACCGGGCTCCGGTTGTCGAATTGATGCCTAGTGCGCCGCCGAGACCATCCTTGCCGTAGAGCCAGTTCAGGGCTGCGACGTCGTATTGCTGGTATGTCGTATAGGGTCCACCGAAGTTGGTGTACGACATCAGGGTATTGCTGGTGTTGTCTTGCGCCGCCGGCAGGACGATCGGGTTCGGGTTGTCGTCGTTCGGATCCCAGAACGAATGCTTCAGGCCGAGCGCATGTCCCATTTCATGCAGCAGGGTCTGATACCCTCTTCCGCCAGGCGTCAGGTTGCTGTTGGCCGCGCCGAACTGGACATTGTCGAGATAGACATAGGCATCCGCGTCGTAGCTGACCAGCCTGTTGGTGCCGGGCTCGTACTGGTACGTGCTTTGCCAGCTGCACAGTCCGGTGACATTGCTGGTGATGATGTCCGCATTGCAGAGGTGGATCTGCGCAGCGTCGCCATTGCCGGTTTCGACGAAGTGAATGCCGGTCAGCGAATTCAGATAGCCGCCATCCTTCAACAGCTCCCGTACCGCGGCTTGCTGGGCGGCTGAAAACGCCTGCTGGTTTCCGTAAAAAATACTCTGTGTATTGGAAGCGCTCTCATTCCCTGAAGTCACGGAAAACGTGAAATAGAGAACATTGCTCTGTCCGGAAGCAGTCGTGAAATAATTCCAGTCAGGCCCCGTATCGAGCAAGGCGTCGATATGGTTCAGTCCAGAAGTGGGAATAACGGTGATGTCGGATACGGTTGCCATTGTTTAACGTCAATGTTGATTGTGACAAAGTCACTTCAGGAAAGTATTTCCTGCTCAACAGTTGAAGTCAAATGAGAATTCAATCGTGCGCACCCCTTGGCATCCCATCAAGGCTTATTCGCAACGAATGATTTTGAACATTTGCCGTCGTTAAACTGATGTCAACGTCCGGCAAATGTTTCTAGCTGGCAGTCTTTGGCGTCGCCAGCAAGGCCTTGAGGTTGGCCAGGCGCGCCTTGGGGCTCAGTACTTCATCTTCTTTGGGCGGCGCGTCGCCGACCTCGAGCGCCATCTCCTTGATGAAGCGGGACGGGTCGCAATGCATCAGTTCGCCCGCGCGCTTGCGCTTCTTGCACCAGGTAACGTGCAGGGTGCGCTGGGCGCGCGTGATGCCGACGTACATCAGGCGCCGCTCTTCCTGGATGCGCGCGGCGATGCGCTCGACGGGGTCGTCCGGATCGCCCTTGTGCGGCAGGATGCCCTCCTCGACGCCGACCAGGTAGACGTGCGGATACTCCAGGCCCTTGGATGCGTGCAGGGTCGACATGCGCACCGCGTCCTGCTCCTCGTCCTGGCCTTCGAGCATGGACATCAGGGCCACCATCTGGGTCAGCTCGAGCAGGTTCTTCTCTTCGCCGTCACGCTCGCGCCCGCCGCGTCCGCGCTCCTTCAGCCAGTTGGTGAACTCGAGCACGTTCTGCCACCTGGCCTGGGCCGCCTTGTCGTCGAAGTTCTCGTACAGGTAGTGCTCGTAGTTGATCTCTTTCATCATGTCATCGAGCAGCTCGGCGGCGTGATCGCCGCTGCCGGACGGGCCGGGACGGGTGGCGCGGTCTTCCAGCTCATTGATCCAGTGGCAGAACTCGCGCAGCGGGATCAGCTGGCGGTCCTGCAGCCGGGCTTCGAGGCCGCCCTTGAAGGCGGCCTCGAACAGCGAGCAGTTCCACTGCTTCGAGACTTCGCCCAGCACCTCGATGGTGGTCATGCCGACCCCGCGTTTCGGGGTCGTGATGGCGCGGATGAAGGCCGGGTCGTCGTTCTGGTTGGCGATCAGGCGCAGGTAGGCGATCACGTCCTTGATCTCGGCCTTGTCGAAGAAGCTCTGGCCGCCCGAGATCGTGTACGGGATGCGTTCCTTGCGCAGCGACTGCTCGATGATGCGGGCCTGGTGGTTGCCGCGGTACAGGATCGCGTAGTCCGTCCATTTGTTCTTGCGCTGGAAGCGCTCGGACGAGATCATGATCGCCACCTGGTCGGCCTCGGTCTCCTCGTTCGGCATGCCCAGCACCTTGATCGGCTCGCCCAGGCCGTGTTCCGACCACAGCGCCTTCTCGAACAGCTTCGGATTGTTGCCGATGACCGCGTTGGCGGCCTGCAGGATGCGGGTGGTCGAGCGGTAGTTCTGCTCGAGCTTGATGACCCGCAGGTCCGGGAAGTCGGTCTGCAGGGTTTTCAGGTTTTCGACCGAGGCGCCGCGCCAGGCATAGATCGCCTGGTCGTCGTCGCCCACCGCCGTGAACATCGGCTTCTTGCCGAGGCCCGTCACCAGCAGTTTCACCAGCTCGTACTGGCAGGTGTTGGTGTCCTGGTACTCGTCCATCAGCAGGTAGCGCAGGCGGCGCTGCCAGCGGTCGCGGATCGGCTCGTTATTCCGGAACAGTTCCACCGGCAGGCGGATCAGGTCGTCGAAGTCGACCGCCTGGTAGGCCTGCAGGGTCGCCACATAACTGCGGTAGATGCGCCCGGCCTGGGCTTCGTCTTCGTCGCGCGCGTCACGGATCGCGTCCTCGGGGTCGACCAGGCCGTTCTTCCACAGCGAGATCGCGTTCTGGATGCGGCGGATCTCCTGCTTGTCGGTGGTGACGGCCAGGTCGGAGACGACGGTATAGCAGTCGTCGCTGTCCATGATGGAAAACTTGTCCTTCAGGCCGACGCCGGCCGCCTCCTGGCGCAAGATCTTGACGCCCAGCGAGTGGAAGGTCGAGACGGTCAGCTGCTTGGCCTGCTTGGGCTGCTTGAGCAGCTTGCCGATCCGCTCCTGCATCTCGAGCGCCGCCTTGTTGGTGAAGGTGAGCGCGGCAATCGTGCGCGGATCGTAGCCGCGATGCTCGATCATGTAGGCGATCTTCTGGGTGATCACGCGCGTCTTGCCGGAGCCGGCGCCAGCCAGCACCAGGCAAGGGCCGTCGAGATAGAGCACGGCTTCGCTCTGCGGACCGTTGAGGCCGAAATTCGGTGTCGACATGGGATAATTCTTGCAGGACTGCCAGTGGGTGAGCTCATCATTTTAACGAAGCTCGGCCATGCACGCCGAAAACATTTCAGGAAAAGTGCATGAGGTTGTGGCTTGTCAGCACGCTATCCGCCACCATATAGCGCTTTTACCGCTGTCCATGCGAGAGACAAGAACATGAAATTTGAACACCTGATCGAGATTAACGACCCGCTCAACCCCCTCGCGGACACCATGACCCGCGAACAACTGTGGCGCGGCCTGGTGCTGCGCGCCGAAGACCCGAAGATGTTCATGCCCCACCTGGACGAGTGCACGATCGGCGAGCGCCAGAGCGGCAGCTTCGCGCGCCGCCTGCGCTACGGCCAGCTGGTGATCGACGACGTAGTGCACCTGAGCCCGCTGCAGGAAGTGCGCTACGAAGTCCCGGCCCAGGGAGAAATCCCCGCCTCGCGCATGACCATGACGATCGAAGCGCCGAGCGAAGGCGTGATGTGGGTGCGCTTCCTGTACGACGACGGCAATGTGTCCGCGACCGACGAGATGGGCAAGATGTACGAGGACTTCAAGAAATCGGCCTACCAGGAGGCCGATATCGATACCATCAAGATCGTGCGGCAGCTGGCTTCCGAGGGTAAGCTGGATACCAGCTACCTCAATTAATCAACTTCACGCGTGGGCACGCCGTGCCCACGTGTTACGTGCCCGGCTCGACCTCGTCCGGATCGATGTCGCTGCCCCCCTTCACGATATTCGCCGCCAGGTCGCGCAGCGCGGTGCGCACGCCCTCTTCCACCACCGGGTGATAGAAGGGCATCTCCAGCATCTGCTCGACCGTCAGGCGCGACTGCACGGCCCAGGCCAGCAGGTGGCCGATGTGCTCGCCGCGCGGGGCGATCATCTCGGCGCCCAGGAAGCGCCCGGTGCCGTATTCTCCGTACACCCGCAGCATCCCCTTATTCTGCAGCATGACGCGGCTGCGGCCCTGGTTCTCGAAGGACACCTGGCCGATCGCGAACTTCGGCTTGCCCGGCGCGCACAACTGCTTGTAGCTGGCGCCCAGGCTGACGATGTTCGGTTCCGTGAAAGCGATCGTCAGCGGCGCGCGGCGCAGGCCTGGACGGATGTCCGGGTAGCGGCCGGCATTGTCGCCGGCGATCTTGCCGTGGTCGGCCGCTTCCGGCAGCACCGGACGCTCGTTGTTGGCGTCGCCGGCAATGAAGACATGGCTGTTCCCGCACTGCATGGTGCGGCTGTCGAACAGCGGCACGCCGTTGGCGCCCAGTTCCAGGCCCAGGTGCTCGATGCCGATCCCGGCCACGTTGGGCGTGCGCCCGGCCGCCTGCAGCACGTACTGGAAGCGCATCGGGCGTTCCTCGCCGTTCTGGCGGATGGTCAAGGCGACCTCATCGCCGTCCTGCACGGCGCTGACGATCTCGGACTGGAAGTGCAGGTCGATCTCTTCGGCCAGCGCGCGCCCGGCATTGCGCAGCACCACCGGGTCGGTCAGCTGGGCCACGCTGCCGCCGCGCGCGAACACGCTCACGCGCACGCCCAAGCGGCTGAGCGCCTGGCCCAGCTCCAGCCCGATCACGCCGGTGCCGATCACGGCCACCGAACGCGGCAGGTCCTGCCAGTAAAACACGTCGTCGCTGGTAATCAGGCCGGGGCCGACGTTTTCCAGCTTCGGCAGCCTGGTCGGGGTCGAGCCGGTGGCGATCACGATGCGCGCGGCCTCGACTTCCGTATGGTCGTCCACCACCAGGGTATGCGGACCGGTGAAGCGCGCATAGCCGCGCAGCTTGTCCTGGTCCGGGATATTGTCCACGCCTTCCAGCACGAAGCCGACGAAGCGGTCGCGCTCGCGCCGCACGCGCTCCATCACGGCCACGCCGTCGACACGCTTTTCGCCGGCGTGCACGCCGAAGCCGGGCGCGGCATCGATGAAGTGCGCGGCCTCGGCGGCGGCGATCAGGAGCTTGCTGGGCATGCAGCCCACGCGCGCGCAGGTGGTGCCGTAGGGCCCGCCCTCGATCATGACGGCGCGCGCGCCCTGGGCTTTCGCGGAACGGTAGGCCACCAGGCCCGCGGTGCCGGCGCCGACGATGGCGACATCGACCTTCATTTTCTGCATAGTCATCTCCGGTAGTTCGCGGACATGACGATACGCTATTTTCGCGAAACGCTCAGGGCATCACTCGAGTTGGAAGATGTAGCGGACATAGAACACCGCTTCCGCCGGAATGCCGCCGGGCCTGGGATAGCGGCGCAGGGCCCGGTCGGCGACGGCGCCGAGCGCTTTCTCGAAGCCGCCGGTCACCATCGAAGTCTCGCGGTCGCGCAGCATGTCGCCATTGAAAATCCCGAGCAGCCGGTACTCCTGGGTGTCGCCTTTCTTCAGCTCGATCTTCGGCACCGAGGGCAGGAAGCGCAGCGTCACCTGCCCGCCTACGCCGTAGGCCTGCGCCGGCGCCGGGTACCTGATCTCGGCCGACAGCATCGACATCACCCCGACCACGTAATTGCACATGGCGAGCTGCCATTGCGGCCAGGTCTGCAGCTCGGCGACGAAGCGGTCCATGTTGTCGCTGGCCGCCGGGCTGACCGCGCATGGCGCCAGGACCTGCTGGCCCGGCGATGCCTGGATGCGCCCCTTGCCGGACCACCAGATCGCGGCCGCGACGTCGGCGCCGTTCTCCGGCGCGGCATAGCCGGCCGCCATGCGGTCGGCCGCTTCCTTCATGCCGCTCTGGTAAGCCTGGGAGTAGAACAGCACCGCGCGGTTCCAGTCGCGTTTCACGCACACGGCGTGTTCGTACATGGTACCCGCCAGCAACGAGACTTCGGCATGACCACGCTTCAGCCCGGCCTTCAGTTCATCGACCGCGCCGACACAATCCCTGGCTTCGATCCGGCTGGTGACGGCGGCCGCCGATTCCTGGCCAGGCGTGGCGGCGCCCGCGCATGTGCAGAGCGGCAGTGCGAGAACGCCTGCGAACAGGCGTAGGAGCAAGGCGAGGCGGCACGGCATGTCCAGGTTCTCCGGCAAGCGTCAGATATCCAGCGGGTCGACCTCCAGCGACCAGCGCACCCGCGACTTCATCGCGCGCAGGGCGTCGACCCAGACTTTGAGGAAGGCCTGCAGCGCCGGGCGCGAATTCGATTCGACCAGCAGCTGGGCACGGTCCACATTATGCACCCGGGTCATGGTCATCGGAATCGGATCGTTGAGCACCACGGCGTCGCTGGGCAGCGCGTCGCGCGCCTGCTCCAGGAAGGCGATCGCGGTGGCGAGTTCCGGCGCCTCCGCGCGCAGCAGGGCCTGGTACATGAAGGGCGGCAGCGCGGCCTGGTGGCGCTCTTCCAGCAGGGAGCCCGCGAAGCGGTCGTAATCGTGCCGCATCACCGCGCCGTACAGCGGGTGCTGGCAGTAGCGCGACTGGATCAGCACTTCGGACTCGAGTCCGGCGCGGCCGGCCCGTCCCGCCACCTGCATCAGCTGGGCGAACAGGCGCTCGCTGGCGCGGTAGTCCTGCGAGAACAGGGCCGTATCGGGATTGAGCACGCCCACCAGGGTCAGGTTCTTGAAGTCGTGCCCCTTGGCGACCATCTGCGTGCCGATCAGGATGTCGACGTCGCCGCGGTGCACGGTATCGAACGCGGCCTGGGCGCTGCCCTTGCGGCGCGTGGAGTCGGCGTCGATGCGCAGCACGCGCGCCTCCGGGAACAGCGACTGCAGGCCTTCCTCGATGCGCTGGGTGCCGCGCCCCAGCGGCTGCAGGTCGATGTTGCCGCAGGTCGGGCAGGAATGCGGGATCCGCAGCTCCAGCGAGCAGTGGTGGCAGCGCAGCCGGTGCTCGGGCCGGTGCAGTACCATGAAGGCGGTGCAGCGGGTGCAGTTGCTGATCCAGCCGCAGGCGTCGCAGCTCAACACCGGCGCATAGCCGCGCCGGTTCAGGAACAGCAGCGACTGTTCGCCGCGCGCCATGCGGTCGCGCAGGGCCGCGATCAGGTGCGAGGTCAGGCCTTCCTTCGGCTTGTCCTTCTCCATGTCGACCAGTTTCACGCGCGGCAGCACGGCATCCTTCACGGCGCGCTCGCGCAGCTCCAGCTTGCGGTAGCGGCCCGTCTGCGCGTGGTGCCAGCTCTCCAGCGAGGGCGTGGCCGATCCGAGCACGATGGGGATCTGAAGCTGGTGTGCGCGCCACACGGCCAGGTCGCGCGCCGAATAGCGCAGGCCTTCCTGCTGCTTGTACGAGGGGTCGTGCTCCTCGTCGATGACGATCAGCTTCAGGTGCGGCAGCGAAGCCAGGATCGCCAGCCGCGTGCCCAGCACGATGCGCGCGCGGCCCTGGTGGGCGGCCAGCCAATGCAGCATGCGTTCGCCTTCGGACAGGCTGCTGTGCAGGGTGGCCAGCATCACGCCCGGGAAGCGCGCGCGGATGTTCGCCTCCAGCTGCGGCGTCAGGTTGATCTCGGGGACCAGGACCAGGATCTGGGCCTCGCTTTCCCTGGCGAGCACCTGGGCGCAGGCCCGCAGGTAGACCTCGGTCTTGCCGCTGCCGGTCACGCCGTACAGCAGCAGCGGATTGAAGCCCCGGGCCTGGCCGATGGCGTCGGCGGCCTGCTGCTGGGCCGGATTCAACACCGGCATCGCGGCCGGCGCCGGGTCGTGGGCATCCTCGACCTTGGCGAGCTTCTTGAGCGCGCGGTCCAGTGCCACCGTGCTGCCCAGGCGCAGGTTCTTCGGCAGGCCGGGCATCGCCACCTCGCCGAGCGGGCGGTGGTAATAGTCGGCGGCGAAACGCGCCAGCGCCAGCCATTGCGGCGACAGCGGCGGCAGCTGGCTGCGCACCGCCAGCGCGTCCTTGAGCTTGTCCAGCGGGACGTCGGTCTCGTGCTTGACGGCGACGATCACGCCCACCGCTTCGCGCCGGCCGAAGTTCACCAGCGCCAGCTGCCCGACCTGCGGCTCGCTGCCGGGATCACATTCCCAGCGATAGTCGAACGCGCTGTCGAGCGGGGTGTCGAGCGCGATTTGTAAGATGCAGTAGGCCAAGCCGGACCTTATCCTTAATACTGTGGGGGAACTGTGGAAAACTTTGTGGAAAATGGAAAACTTGACCGGGACAAAGGTTTACGTTAGCTCAAAGCACTTAGCAATTCCTCAAGTTCACAAAAAAATTTCTCTTTTAAATTCAATCACTTGCCTGTGCAACCTTCCTGGCGCCGAAATCCGGCATCGCTCGGGCGCTTCTGTGCATAACTGGGCATTTCCGGTGAAGAACTCAAGCGCAGTGCAGCAAAAACTTGATACAACACTTGAAGAAATCGCGTAAACCCCGGTAAACCAAGGACTTTTCAACATTATTCACAGAAGCTGTGCATAACTTTGTGAACAATGCGCTGTCAACTTGGGCAACTGCCTTCCGGACCGCCGATACGCCACGCTGGCGCACTCGCCAGCCCCGGCATAAATAACAATGGAATCAATGACTTATCAGGATACATCCAGTACTGTACATTTCCACAGCCAAGGACGCGAGAGTTCAAGAATTTGTGAATAAGTGTGATTATGATGCGCCGCAGGCAGCGGCGCAGCCATAGGGCTTTGTCAGCGCTCAGGCCTGGCGCTGGCGGCGGCTGAAGCTGTGAACTGCCTCGACCATCGCCGTCACCGACTCCGGCGGCGTGAACTGCGAAATGCCGTGGCCGAGGTTGAACACGTGGCCATGGCCGTTCGACGGCGTGCCGTAGCTGCCCAGCGCCTTCTCGACTTCCGCCCGCACCTGCTCCGGGCCGGCCATCAGCACGGCCGGGTCCAGGTTGCCCTGCAGGGCCACGCGGTCGCCGACCAGGGCGCGCGCGCGGCCCAGGTTCACGGTCCAGTCCAGGCCGAGCGCATCGGCGCCGATGTCCGCCATCTCGTCCAGCCACAGGCCACCGCCCTTGGTGAAGACGATCGCCGGAATCCGGACGCCATCCTTCTCGCGCTGCAGGCCTGCCACGATGCGGCGCATGTAGTCCAGCGAGAAGGCATGGTAGGCGCCGTCGGCCAGCGCGCCGCCCCAGGAGTCGAAGATCATCACGGCCTGGGCGCCGGCGTCGATCTGGGCGTTCAGGTACTGCGTGACGGCTTGCGCGGTCACGTCCAGGATGCGGTGCATCAGGTCCGGACGCGCGTACAGCATCTTCTTGATCGTATGGAATTCGCGCGAGCCGCCGCCTTCGACCATGTAGCAGGCCAGGGTCCAGGGGCTGCCGGAAAAGCCGATCAGCGGCACGCGGCCGTTCAGGGCGGTGCGGATCTGGGTCACGGCATCGAACACGTATTGCAGCGATGCCATATCTGGCACCTGCAATCGGGCGACGTCTTCCTCGGTGCGCACGGTGCGTTCGAATTTCGGGCCCTCGCCGTCCTCGAAGTACAGGCCCAGGCCCATCGCGTCCGGCACCGTCAGGATGTCCGAGAACAGGATCGAGGCATCCAGCGGATAGCGGTCGATCGGCTGCAGGGTCACTTCGGTGGCGAAATCCGGATTCTTGGCCAGGCCCAGGAAGGAGCCGGCGCGCGCGCGGGTGGCGCGGTATTCCGGCAGGTAACGCCCCGCCTGGCGCATCAGCCATACCGGGGTGTAGTCGGTCGGCTGGCGCAGCAGCGCACGCAGGAAGGTGTCGTTCTGAAGCGGGGCGAATTGTGGCATGGCTGGCAACCTGAAGTAAGGCGCCCGGCGCGCGGGCAAACTTCTATTATCGCATTCCCTGACCCATCCGTACCCATCCTTCGTGACAGGCCGGTGCGCACTTATAATGGACGCCTACCTTTGCCAGGACCGATCCATGCCCGAATCCTCCCGCAAACAGGCTGCCCCCTGCGGCGCCTGGGCCTCTCCCATTACCGCCGCCGTCGTGGCCGCCGGTTCGACCCCGCTGTCCGGCGTGCTGCTCGACGGCGCCGACCTCTACTGGCTGGCCGGCCGTGCCAGCGAAGGCGGCCGTACCACCCTGCTGCGCCAGCGCGACGGCCGCGTCGACGAACTCACGCCTGCGCCCTTCAACGTGCGTACCCGCGTGCACGAATACGGCGGCGGCGCGGTGCTGGTGGCGGACCGGCGCGTGTGGTTCTCGAATTTCGCCGACAACCGTGTTTACAGAATCGATCGGTACGGCGCTCCGGCGGAGGGGAACGAGCCGGTGCCGGTCAGCGAGGGCGGCGCACTGCGCTGGGCCGACTTCGTGCTGGACCGCATTCACCAGCGCCTGGTCGGCGTGCGCGAAGACCATTCGGCCGGCGAGACTTATCCGGTCAATACCCTGTGCGCCCTGGGCGCCGACGGCACCCAGCTGGTGCTCGACGACGGCTACGATTTTTACTCGTCTCCGCGCATCTCGCCGGACGGCAGGCAGATCGCCTGGCTGTGCTGGAACCACCCGCGCATGCCCTGGGAGGGTACGGAGCTCTGGCTGGCCGACATCGTCGCGGACGGCACCCTGGCCAATGGCCGCCTGATCGCCGGCGGCATCGATGAAGCCATCGTGCAGCCGGAATGGTCGCCGGGCGGCACCCTTCATTTCGTTTCCGACCGCAGCGGCTGGTGGAACCTGCACCGCTACGACCACGGCGTGGTGCACCCGATCTGCCCGCGCGAGGCCGAGTTCGGCCTGCCGCACTGGGTCTTCGGCCAGTCGATGTACGGCTTCCGTTCGGACGACGAGATCGTCTGCGCCTATATCGAGGGCGGCGTCAGCAAGCTGGCGCGCCTGGACACCCGCAGCGGAAGGCTGACGCCGATCGACACGCCCTACCAGGAGATCCGCGAGCTGCGCGTGAACGGCGACAGCGTCGCCCTGCTGGGCGGCGCCCCGACCGTCGCGGCCGAGGTGGCGCGCATCGACCTGGCTGCCGGCCATCGTGAGGTGCTGGCGCGCTCGATCGAGCAGCTGCCCGAGGCCGGCTATCTGTCCGTGCCGCAGACGATCAGCTATCCCAGCGCCAAAGGCCGTACTTCGCACGCCTTCTACTACCCGCCGACGAATGCGGCCTTCGAAGCGCTGCCCGGCGAGCTGCCGCCGCTGATGGTGATCGGCCACGGCGGCCCGACCGGCATGGCCAGCAGCACGCTGAAACTGGCGACCCAGTTCTGGACCAGCCGCGGCATCGCCGTGCTGGATGTGAACTACGGCGGCAGCACCGGCTTTGGCCGCGCCTACCGCGACCTGCTGAAGGAACAGTGGGGCGTGGTCGACGTCGAGGATTGCGTGGCCGGCGCCCAGTATCTGGCCGACCAGGGCCTGGTCGACCGCGAACGCCTGCTGATCCGCGGCGGCAGCGCCGGCGGCCTGACCACCCTGTGCGCCCTCGCCTTCCACGACGTGTTCAAGGCCGGCGCCAGCTACTACGGCGTGTCCGACCTGAAGGGCCTGGACGCCGACTCGCACAAGTTCGAGTCGCACTACAACGAATACCTGATCGCGCCGAAGGCTAGAGCCGACGCCGTGTATGCGGAACGCTCGCCGATCAACCACACGGACAAGCTGCGCCAGCCGATGATCTTCTTCCAGGGCCTGGACGACAAGGTGGTGCCGCCGCCGCAATCCGAGGTGATGGTCGAGGCCCTGCGCGCGCGCGGCGTGCCGGTCGCCTACCTGACCCTGGAAGGCGAAGGCCACGGCTTCCGCAAGGCGGACAGCATCGTGCGCACGCTGGAAGCGGAGTTGTATTTTTACCTGCGCGTCTTCGGCATTCCCGTCCCTGCCGACCTGCCTGAGGTCGAGATCGAGAATCTCGGCTGAATGAGTGGCTGCATGAGTGTGGAGGTTCTCGGCGCGATCTTCGAAGCGTGCAATGAAAAGCGCAAGCTGATCCTGGCCCTGCTGGCCCTGGCCGGCGAGCCGATGGGCCGGCGGCGCATCCACGAGCATTTGCTGCCGCTGGGCGTAAGCGCGGTCGAGGACGACCTCGCCGATGATCTCGAAGCGCTGCGCGCGGACGGCCTGATCGGCGAGCTGCCCTCGCGCGGCTACGTGATCACGCCGGACCTGGCCTGGCCGGCGATGGCCTGGGCCCTGCGCGGACGCCGCCTGAACGAGCTGCGCGAGGTCTACCAGCTGGTCACGCCGCTGCGGGTGGACTGGCAGGGCACGCCCATGCTGCGCAGCTACCGCCAGGGCGTGGCCCTGCTGCGCATGGCCTTGCTGGCCGGAGAAGGACCGAAGACCATCGCCCCCCTGCTGGCGGCCTGCCTGCGCTGCCACGAGGCGGCTTACCTGCATCCGCTGGTCGACATCTGCGCCCGCCCCTTCGAGCCGGAACTCATCGAACGCATCAACGGCGCGGTGCGCGACGAGGTGCTGGCGGTGCTGGTCAGCCATGTCCAGCGCGAGCCGGGCAGCGCCCCGCCGATACGCGCCTACGCCGAGGAACATGTGGCCCAGGGCGGCGCCTCGATGGCCCTGCGCACCGCCCTGGCCGAGCACCTGATCCTGTGCGGCCGCCTGGACGCCGCCGGCGACTTGCTGCACGACCTGGACGAATCCGCGACCCTGTACTACCGCAGCGTCATCCAGCTGCTGCGCGGCGATCCCGATGAAGCCCTGGCCGGCTTCGACAAGGCCTTGAAAGCCCTGCGCAAGGAAACCGGCAAGAGAAAAGCCATCTTCGAAGGCATCGGCGGCCACCTCTACATCACCGCCCTCTTGAAGAGCAGCGACCCGAAGCACGCCAAGGCGCTCGATACCTACCTGGAATCGGCCACCCGCGCCGTGCAGAGCCACGACACCGCCGTCTACCAGCAGCTGTCGATGCTGCGCCAGATCCGCGGCGGCACCGTCGACGCCGAAGTCCTCCCCTCGCGCAACTGGGAGACCTCGCTGCAGCCGGTCATGTTCCGCGCCCTGCTGCACTGGTGGCTCGGCATGCCGCAGCTGGCCGAGCGCAAGGCATTCCTGGAACAGCAGATGGAGACGGCGGAAGCGGCAGGTTTCGATTTCATCGCCGCGCAGATCGGCGCCGTACTGGGCCAGCTGGGCATGGTCGGCATCGACAAGCGCGCGATCGCCCTGCGCCAGCGCCACCGCTTCACCGACATGGCGCTGTGGTTCGAGCGCGAGCAGCCCTGGGAGCGCCAGCTCAATGCCCTGATCAACCTGCAGCCTGCCGTCAACGTCGAGGTGGTGAAGGAATCGCGCCTGGCCTGGCTGGTGGGCTGGGACGAGCACCTGGGCGTGCGTGCGCTGGAACCGCGCGAGCAGAAGCGCGACGTGCAGGGCGGCTGGACCCGCGGGCGGCCGCTCGCCCTGAAGCGCTTGGCCGAGGACGCGGCAGAACTCGACTTCCTGACGGCCCAGGACGTGCAGGTTGCCGGTACCATCGGCGCCTACCGCTACTACAGCGGCACCGGGATGCGCTACGAGTTCGACCTCGACAAGGCGGTGGCGCTGCTGGCCGGCCACCCGCTGCTGTTCTGGATGGATTCGCCCGGCACCCGCATCGAACTGCTGCCGGGCGAGCCCCAGCTGATGGTGCGCGCCGGCGGCGGCAAGGTCACGATCTCGCTGAACCCGCCGATGCGCGAGCAGCAGGGCGAGGTCGTGGTGACCAAGGAGACGCCGACCCGCCTGCGCATCGTCCGCATCAAGGAAGAGCACAAGCGCATCGGCGCCATCGTCGGCGAGGGCCTGGAAGTGCCGCTGGAAGCGGAAAAGCGCGTACTGCAGGCGATCAGCGCGATCTCCTCGATCGTGACGGTGCAGTCCGACATCGGCGGCAGCCCGGCCGACATCGAACAGGTGGACGCCGACATGCGCCTGCATATTCACCTGTTGCCCTACCAGCAGGGCTTGCGCGTGCGCGTGCTGGTGCGCCCGCTGCCGGACGCCGGTCCGTTCCTGCAGCCCGGCGACGGCTTTGATCGCATCATCGCGGACGTGGCCGGCGTGCGCGTCGAGGCGCGGCGCGACTTGAACGCCGAGCGCGAAGCCGAGCGCCAGCTGCTGGCCGATTGCAAGTCGCTGGAAAACGCCGAGCACGAACATGGCGAATGGCTGCTCGGCCAACCCTTCCACTGCCTGGAACTGATCACCGAACTGCAGGAACTGGATGCGTCGCGGGTGGTGGTTGCCTGGCCGGAGGGAGAATCCTTCCGCATCACGAAGAAGGTATCGTCGAAGTCGGTGCGCCTGAACATCCGGCGCGACAAGGACTGGTTCGCCGCCAACGGCGAAGTCAGGATCGACGAGAACAAGGTGATGGATTTGCGCGAGCTGCTCGGCCGCCTGCGCGAAGACCGCTTCGTGGCCCTGGGCGACAACCAGTTCCTGGCCCTCACCGACGAGCTGCACCGCAGGCTGACCGATTTGTCGGCGTATACCGACGCGGACGAAGAGGCACTGCGCTTCCACCCGCTGGCCAGCTTCGCGCTGGAAGAGATGGCGCTGGAGGCCGGCGAAGTCGATGCCGATGCCGCCTGGCGCAAGCACCTGCAGCACATGGCGGCGAATGCCGACTACCGGCCGCAGCTGCCGACCACCCTGCAGGCCGAGCTGCGCGACTACCAGGTCGAGGGCTTCGAATGGCTGTCCCGCCTGGCCCACTGGGGCGTGGGCGCCTGCCTGGCCGACGACATGGGCCTTGGTAAAACCCTGCAGGCGCTGGCCCTGATCCTGTCGCGCGCGCCCGGCGGCCCGACCCTGGTGGTGGCGCCGACCTCGGTGGCCACCAACTGGATGGCCGAGGCGGAGCGCTTCGCGCCTACACTCCAGATGAAGCTGTTCGGTGCCGGCAAGCGTGAGGCGATGCTGAAGGAAGCCGGGCCCTTCGACGTGATCGTCGTCAGCTACGGCCTGCTGCAACTGGAAGCGGAGCTGTTCAAGGACATGCGCTGGCACACCATCGTGCTGGACGAGGCGCAGGCGATCAAGAACGCGCACACGCGCCGCTCGCAGGCGGTGATGTCGCTGCGCGGCGATTTCCGGATGGCCGCCACCGGCACCCCGCTGGAAAACCACCTGGGCGAGTTGTGGAACCTGTTCAGGTTCATCAACCCCGGCCTGCTCGGCACCAGCGACCAGTTCAACCTGCGCTTTGCCGGCCCGATCGAAAAAGCCACCCAGGAGAAAACCAAAGACAGGCGCGCCGAGCTGGCCGCGCGCACCCGCCTGCGCCGCCTCACGCAACCCTTCATCCTGCGCAGGACCAAAGCCCAGGTGCTGTCCGAACTGCCGCCGCGCACCGAGATCGTGCTGCCGGTGGAGCTGAGCCAGGAAGAGATGGCGCTCTATGAATCGCTGCGCCGCGACGCGCTGGAACGCATCGCGACCCTGCAGGCCCCGCAAGCACAAAAGCAGATCCAGATCCTGGCCGAGATGATGAAGCTGCGGCGCGCCGTCTGCAATCCGGTCCTGGTGGCGCCCGACAGCGGCATCCGCAGCAGCAAGCTGGACACGTTCGCGCGCCTGGTGGAGGAGCTGCTGGAGAACCGCCACAAGGCCCTGGTGTTCAGCCAGTTCGTGGATCACCTGACCCTGCTGCGCCGCCACCTGGACGAGCGCGGCATCCGCTACCAGTACCTGGACGGCGCCACGCCCATGCAGGAGCGCAAACGCCGCGTGGACGCCTTCCAGGCCGGCGACGGCGACCTGTTCTTGATCAGCCTGAAAGCCGGCGGGGTCGGGATCAACCTCACCGCCGCCGATTACGTGATCCACATGGACCCGTGGTGGAACCCGGCGGTCGAAGACCAGGCCTCGGACCGCGCACACCGCATGGGCCAGCAGCGGCCAGTGACGATCTACCGCCTGGTGGCGCGGCATACGATCGAGGAAGGCATCGTCGACCTGCACCGCCACAAGCGCGACCTGGCCGACAGCCTGCTGGAAGGCAGCGACGTCTCGGCGCGCATGTCCCCGGACGACATGCTGGCCATGCTGCAGGCCGGCCTGGCGGGCGGGCGTGCGGCGCCGCCGCTTACGTGACGGATTGTTTCAGGCTTCCGCAAAGGCCGGGAATGGTGCTAATCTTGGCGCCCATGATGAAAACGAAACTCGCGCTTGCGGTCCTGCTCACCAGCTTCGTGCTGGCGCCGGCCGGCGCGCGCACCAGCAAGGCGGCCAAGCCGAAGCACACCAGCAGCGCCAAGGCCAAGCCGTCGTCGAAAGCCAAAGCCTCCGGCAAGTCCTCGGCCAGGGCCGACAGCAAACCGGCCAAGGGTAAGGCCAGGGCCGCGGCCGCTCCGGCCGCCGCAGTGGCGGTGGCGGCGCCGATCGCCGCGGCGACCCCGCAGAACCGCAACGACCGCTTCATGGACTCGCAGTCGATGCAGTTCCTGACCGCGCTGTGGCGCATCGATCCGGAAGGCGCTATCTACGTCGGCAAGTTCGACGCCGCCGCCAAGCTGACCGTCCCCGACGCACCGACCCGCGCCAAGCAGCTGGCCTTCATCGACGAGTGGCTCGAGAAGTTCCGCAAGCTGAACGCCGACAAGCTCTCGCCCAACCAGCGCACCGATCTTGCAGTCCTGATCAACAAGCTGCAGTACGACCGCTGGAAGCTGGCCGTACTGCGCGACTTCGAGTGGAACCCGGCCCAGTACAACGTGGCCCAGCCGCTCGACCTGATCATGAACACCGAGTACGCCGCCAGGCCGCAGCGCCTGCGCACCATCCTCAAGCGCCTGGCCGACGTGCCGGCCTACTACCAGGCGGCGCAGGCATCGATCGTGAACCCGACCCGCGAACATACCCAGCTGGCGATCTCGCAGGCGCCGGGCACGCTGGTGGTGCTGGCCGACCTCGGCAAGGCAGCCCAGGATTCGGTCCAGCTGACGCCGCAGGAAAAGGCGATCTTCGCGCAGCGCGTGGCGAACGCAGGCAGTGCGGTGCTGGCCTGGGTCGACTTCCTGAGCGACCTCGATAAGTCGCAGGAACAGATGCGGCACGCCCGCTCGTTCCGGCTCGGCAAGGAGCTGTACGAGCAGAAGTTCGCCTTCGAGATCGAGTCCGCCAGCACGGCCGAGCAGACCTACCGCAAGGCCCTGGCCGCGCGCGAAGAACTGCTGACCCGCATGGACGGCCTGGCCGACCAGCTGTGGGACAAGACCATGGGCAGTGCCGCCAAACCGGACGACCGCTTCAAGAAGATCGGCATGGTGATCGACAAGCTCTCGCTGCAGCACGTCGCCGCCGCCGACTTCCTGCCCGAGATCCGGCGCCAGATCCCGCAGCTGCAGGACTACGTCATCAAGAACAACCTGGTCTCGATCGACCCGAGCAAACCGCTGGTGGTGCGCGAGACCCCGCTGTACCAGCGCGGCGTGGCCGGCGCCAGCATCGACGCGCCGGGACCGTACCGGCCGAAGGACAAGACCTATTACAACGTCACGCCGCTGGACGGCCTCACGCCGGAACAGGCCGAGAGCAGCCTGCGCGAGTACAACAACTGGATGCTGCAGATCCTGAACATCCACGAGGCGATCCCCGGCCACTACACCCAGCTGATGAACGCCAACCGCTCGCCCTCGCTGGTGAAGGCCCTGTTCGGCAACGGCGCGATGGTCGAAGGCTGGGCCGTGTACGGCGAGCGCATGATGCTCGAATCCGGCTACGGCAACAATGCGCCGGAACTGTGGCTGATGTGGTGCAAGTGGAACCTGCGCAGCGTGTCGAACACTATCCTCGACTACAGCGTGCACGTGCTCGGCATGACGCGCGAGCAGGCCATGGACCTGCTGGTGCGCCAGGCCTTCCAGACCCCGCAAGAAGCGGCCGAGAAGTGGCGCCGCGTGCAGCTGTCCTCGGTACAGCTGACCAGCTACTTCAGCGGCTACAGCGACATCATGGAACTGCGCGAACGCCGCAAGCAGCAGCTGGGCGAGCGCTTCAACCTGAAGGCCTTCCACGACCAGTTCCTCGGCTACGGCAATGCGCCGGTGAAGATCATCGGCCAGCTGATGCAGTAAGCCACGACGCATGTACATGGCCCCGCCCTCCCCGGCGGGGCTTTTTTTCGCCTGTTTCTGGCCCTTGCCGGACGGTGTTGGCCGGGAGCCGACACCGTCTGCCCAGGCTGTTGTTCCCGGCCCGACTCTACAAGGCTTGATCCGGGTCCGCGGAGGCCTTCATGCCCGTTTCAGGGGGCTGGCACGGCTTGTGCTGAATGGAGATCGTGGGACGAACAATCGCTCCGCACTTTCCAAAACCAGCCATTGAAGGGGAACATCATGAACATCCACAAGCACATGGAAGCCATCTTCGTCGTCGCACTCGCCGCCGTCGGCTTCGGTACCTTTACGATCGACAGCATGGCGGAGGCCGAAGCCGGCACGCGGGCGCCGATGGTGCGCGAGGCGGCATCGTCATCGGCGTCCGCCGATGCGCTCGCCGTCATGTGCGCAGCGCGGCCGGCGCGCCGGGCCTGATACCGAGGTTCAGGTCTCGGCGCGGATCATGTTGCGCATGACGCCGAGGCCGGTGATCTCGGTCTCGATCACATCCCCATGCTTCAGGAACTCGGGCGGTTTGCGCGCAAAGCCGACGCCCGAGGGCGTGCCGGTGGCGATGATGTCGCCCGCCTCCAGCGTCAGGCCGCGCGACAGCTCGGCGATGATGCGCGGGATCTTGAAGTACATCTGCTTGTAGCTGGCGTTCTGCTTCTCGACGCCGTTCACGCGGCAGATCACGCGCAGGTCGTCGAGCCTGACGCCGGCCGCGGTGACGATCCAGGGTCCCATCGGCCCATGGCCGTCCAGGCTCTTGCCCTTGAACCACTGGCCGCCGTGCAGCTTCTGCTGCGCCTCGCGCACCGTGGTGTCGTTGTAGGGCGCGTAGCCGAACACGTAATCCATGGCCCGCTCTTCGGGGATGTTGCGGCCGGTCTGGCCGATGACGACGGCCAGCTCCGCTTCCCAGTCGGTGGTGTTCGAATACGCCGGGTCGTGCGGGATAGCATCGAAAGGCCCGTTCATCGTGTGCGTGCCCTTGGTGAAGAACACTGGATGCTCAGGCAGCTTCTCGGTCGACTTGTCGAAGCGGGCCTGCTTGCCTTCCTCGAAGTGGTCGAGGTAATTCCAGCCGACGCAGTAGATGTTGCGCTCGGGCCGAGGAATCGGCGACATGAAGCGCGCCTTCTCGACCGGCAGCAGCGAAGCCGGCCGGCCGAGCGCATTGTCGACCACCGCGCGCACCTGTTCGAGGCCGGCGTTGCCGCTCTTGATCAGCGCCAGCATCGAGCCGGCGTCGAAAGCGAGCGCTCGCTTTTGCCGCCGGGCTTCGGCCTGCAGGTCGACCAGCCTGTCGTTGTCGAGGACCGCGACCACGGTCGGCTGTCCGTTCGGCGTGAGGCTGCAGGTGGCGAGGCGCATGCCGATCTTGCCGGCCAGCGGCGGCACGGCGACTGCGGGAGCGGGAGGGTTCTGTGCGAGGGCGGGATGCTGGGTGCCGGCCAGCAGGCCCCCCATGGCGGCGGATGCGCTGGCTGTCAGCAGCTTGCGACGGTTTGAATCCATTGAGACGTCTCCTTGTGGTTGTCGTTATGGCAAAACTCATCTGAAAGCATTCTAGCGGGCATTTTTCCGCCGCTGAGCGGGTGTTACAAAACTTTTGTCCTGAAATGCAAAGCGGCGCCCTCGGGCGCCGCGCGTTCACCAGCAAGGTGGCAGGGACTCAGGCGTGCTCTTCCGGCGCGCGCGTGACGCGCACGAACACCGGCGCCAGCAGCAGGCCGAGTTCGAACAGCAGGCACATCGGAACGGCGAGGGCCAGCTGGCTGACCGCGTCCGGCGGCGTGACCACGGCGGCGATCACGAAGGCGCCGACGATCACGTAAGGGCGTATCGACTTCAGCTTCTCGACGCTGATGATGCCCATCCGCACCAGGATCACGACCACCACCGGGACCTCGAAGGTGGCGCCGAAGGCCAGGCACATCGAGATCACGAAATCGAGATAGTTCTCGATGTCCGGCATGACCGCGATCGAGCTCGGGGCGAAGTTGGCGATGAAGTGGAAGACCCGTCCGAACACCAAGAAATAGCAGAAGGCGACGCCGGCGATGAACAGCAGCGAGGACGAGATCACCAGCGGCAGCACCAGCCGCTTTTCGTGGGCGTAGAGGCCGGGCGCGATGAAGGCCCAGGCCTGGTAGAACACCCAGGGCAGCGAAATGATCAGCGCCAGCACCAGGGTCACCTTCATCGGTACCAGGAAGGGTGAGCTGACGCCGGTGGCGATCATCTTGGCGCCGGGCGGCAGCGAGGCCAGCATGGGCGCGGCCAGGAAATCGTAGATGCGGTCCGGGCCCGGCCACAGGAGCAGGGCGATGCAGACGATCGCGACCCCGATGACGGCCCGGACCAGGCGGTCACGCAGTTCGACCAGGTGCGAAATAAAGGTTTCGCCTGCAGCTTCGTCAGTCATCTAGAAAAAGGAAGTGTTGGACTTGGTTCCGGGGCGGAACTTGCGCACGCGCGCCGCACCCGACAGCACGTGCTGGCGGCCGCCGTGGCGGTTCTTGTACCAGGCGGGAACGCTGGAGGTCTTGACCAGCTTCTTGCGGCGGAATTCGCGCGCCTTGCGCTCGATGTCGTCCGGCGTGACATGGGAGCTCGATGACGATGCGGTATCGCCGCGCCAGGCGGATTCGACCTCGCCGAGGTGGGACGAGACCGTGTTCTCGACCTCGGCGCCGAAACTCTCGACCTCGGTCTTGAAGCTATGCGCGGTTTCCTGCACTTCCTTGTGCAGGTTGCGCAGCTCTTCCATTTCGATCTCGCGCGAGACTTCCGACTTCACCTCATGCAGGTAGCGCTGGGCGCGGCCGTACAGCGTGCCGGCCATGCGCGCCACCTTGGGCAGGCGCTCGGGGCCGATCACGATCAGCGCGACCACGCCGATGACGGCGAGTTTGGAAAGCCCGAGATCGATCATGGAAATGGATTACGAGCGGTTCTTTTCGCGCGTTTCGACGTCGATCGTGTTCGTGGACTTGTCGGCCACCTGCTGGGTCGAGGCCGGCGGGACATTCGCCTGGCGCTCTTCTTCGCTGCCCTTCACGCCGTCCTTGAAGCCTTTCACGGCCTTGCCGAGATCGGAACCCGCGTTCTTCAGCTTGCCGGTACCAAACACCAGGACCACCACCACCAGCACGATCAGCCAGTGCCAAATACTAAACGAACCCATTGTTTTCTCCTTGCGGGCGCACGCCCGAATTCGCATGTAGCGTACGCGCAGTATAAGCGATGATTACCCGGCATGGTTTCTTTCCAGCCGGAAGTTTTAGTCAAGTTCCCCGCATCAAGTCCCGAGCCCGCGCCACGGACGAGGACCGCCATACACGTGCAGGTGCAGGTGATACACCTCCTGGCCGCCATCCGGACCGGTGTTGATCAGGGTCTTGAAGCCGCCGCTGCGCTGGCCGTCCGGGCCCTGCTTGACGGCGATTCCATGCTCGGCGGCCAGTTTCGGCGCCAGGGCCAGCATCTTGCCGAGGATCGCCGCGTGCGCATCCGTGCAGTCGGACAAGGTGTCCACGTGCCGCTTCGGAATGACCAGCAGGTGGACCGGTGCCGCCGGGTTGATGTCCTTGAACGCGAGCAGCTCGTCGTCCTCGTACACCACGCCAGCCGGGATCTGCTTTGCGGCAATCTTGCAGAAGATGCAGTTATCCATGTTCTCTCCAGTCAGCACGATATTCTATTTGGGTCGAATGACAGCGCCGTGACGCTCTCAGCCCTTGCGCTCTCACTCCTTGCGCGAGGCCTTTTCCTCGATGCCGGACAGGCCTTCGCGGCGCGCCAGCTCGTCCAGCACCTGCTGCGGGCTCAGGCCGAAGCGCGCCAGCAGCACAGCCGAATGGAACCACAGGTCGGCCACTTCGTACAGCAGCTTGGAGGCATCGGCACCGGCGCGCACGTCCTTGGCCGCCATGACGGTCTCGGTCGCTTCTTCGCCGATCTTCTTGAGGATCGCATCGTCGCCCTTGGCGAACAGGCGGGCCACATAGGATTTGTCGGGATCGCCGCCGTTTTCCGGCTTGCGCGTCTCGATCGTTTCCGCCAAGCGGTCGAGGATGGTGCTCATAGGTCTTTCTTTTGAACCGTCTTCTTCGGTTTGGTATAGATGGTATTCGGGTCTTTCAGCACCGGGTCGGCGTCATGCCAGTCGCCGTTCCCGAACTTCTGGAAGAAGCAGGAATGGCGGCCGGTATGGCAGGCGATGCCGCCGGCCTGTTCGACCTTCAGCAGCACCACGTCCTCGTCGCAGTCGAGGCGGATCTCCAGCACTTTCTGGACGTGGCCGGACTCTTCGCCCTTGTGCCACAGCTTCTTGCGCGAGCGGCTCCAGTACACCGCTTCGCCCAGCTCCACGGTCTTGGCCAGGGCTTCGCGGTTCATCCAGGCGAACATCAGGATGTCGCCGGTGGCGGCTTCCTGGGCGATCACCGGCACCAGGCCGTGCTCGTCCCATTGCACCTTCTTCAGCCAGGGCTGGGCCGGAATCGATGGGGTCGTCGTCGGGGTTACCATCTGTGTTTGTCCAGTTCAGTCCAGTCGCATCGGGATGCCGCGGTCATGCATGAAGCGCTTGGCTTCGCCGACCGTGTGCTGCCCGTAGTGGAAAATGCTGGCGGCCAGCACCGCGTCGGCGTGGCCTTCCAGGATGCCGTCCGCCAGGTCCTGCAGGCCGCCCACGCCGCCGGAGGCGATCACGGAAATGCCGACCGCGTCCGAGACGGCGCGCGTCAGGCCGAGGTCGAAGCCGGACTTGGTGCCGTCGCGGTCCATGCTGGTCAGCAGCAGTTCGCCGGCACCCAGGCTTTCCATCTTGCGCGCCCACTCCACCGCGTCGAGGCCGGTCGGATTGCGGCCGCCGTGGGTGAACACTTCCCACTTGCCGGGCGCGACCTGCTTGGCGTCGATCGCCACCACGATGCACTGCGAGCCGTGCTTCTGCGAAGCCTCGAACACCAGTTGCGGGTTGGTCACGGCCGAGGTGTTCATCGACACCTTGTCGGCGCCGGCGTTCAGCAGGCGGCGCACGTCCTCGACCTTGCGCACGCCGCCGCCCACCGTCAGCGGGATGAAGACGGTCGAGGCCACGGCTTCGATGATCGGCAGGATCAGGTCGCGGCCGTCGCTCGAGGCGGTGATGTCGAGGAAGGTGATCTCGTCGGCGCCCTGGCCATCGTAGCGGCGTGCGATCTCGACCGGGTCGCCGGCATCGCGCAGCTCGGTGAAATTGACGCCCTTGACCACGCGGCCGCCGGTGACGTCAAGGCAGGGGATGATGCGTTTTGCGAGCATATAAATCTTTAGTTAACCCGTCAATCCCGCTTTCGCGGGAACGACGGTTTCTCGGTTCCGGGCTAGTTAAGCCTGCGCCCCTTCAGTCAGCTCATCCGCACGCTCCTGCGCGCTGGCCAGGTCGAGCGTACCTTCATAGATCGAACGGCCGCAGATCACGCCTTCGATGCCTTCGTCCTGTACCGCGCACAGCGCTTCGACGTCGGCCAGGTTGTGCAGGCCGCCGGAGGCGATGATCGGGATCTTGACGGCCTGGGCCAGGCGCACGGTGGCTTCGATGTTCACGCCGCCCATCATGCCGTCGCGGCCGATGTCGGTGTAGACGATCGATTCGACGCCATAACCCTCGAACTTCTTGGCCAGGTCGATGACTTCATGGCCCGACATCTTGCTCCAGCCGTCGGTCGCGACCTTGCCGTCCTTGGCGTCCAGGCCGACGATGATCGAGCCCGGGAAGGCGCCGCAGGCGTCGTGCAGGAAGCCCGGGTTCTTCACCGCGGCGGTGCCGACGATGATGTAGGTGATGCCGTCGTCCAGGTAGCGCTCGATGGTGTCGAGGTCGCGGATGCCGCCGCCGAGCTGGACCGGGATCTCGTCCAGGTCATTCTCGGTAGCGTATTCCTGCACCACCTGCAGGATCGATTTGATGGCGTCCTCGTTCTTCGGCTTGCCGGCGAAAGCGCCGTTCAGGTCGACCAGGTGCAGACGGCGCGCACCCTTCTTGAGCCAGTGCAGCGCCATCTCGGCGGGATCTTCGGAGAACACGGTGGCGAGGTCCATATCGCCCTGTTTCAGGCGAACGCAGTGACCGTCTTTCAGGTCGATGGCGGGAATCAGCAGCATGGTCGTAATCGGTTGGTTGACGGGTGAAGAACGTGAGCGTTCAGGGTTTCCAGTGGATGAAATTGCGATACAGGCGCAGGCCGGCGGCCGCGCTTTTCTCAGGGTGGAACTGGGTGGCGACGATGTTGTCGCGCGCGACCGCGCAGCAGTAGGGACCGCCGTAATCGGCTTCGCCGATGGTGTCGTCCGGATTTGCCGGCCGGGCGTAATAGCTGTGCACGAAGTAGAACCAGGCGCCGTCCTCGACGCCTTCCCACAATGCATGCGCGCGTGCCTGTCGCACGCGGTTCCAGCCCATCTGCGGCACCTTGAAGCGCGAGCCGTCGGCGGCAAGCTTGCCGTCGAGCTGGAAACGCACCACCTTGCCGGGGAACAGGCCCAGGCCGGGCGTGCCTTCGTTTTCTTCGCTGGAGTCGAACAACATCTGCTCGCCCACGCACACGCCCATCACCGGACGCGTCTTCATGGCGCGCAGCACCGCTTCCTCGGCGCCGGATTCGCGCAGGCTGCGCATGCAGTCGCGCATGGCGCCCTGCCCCGGCAGCACGACGCGGTCGGCGGCGTCGATCACGGCGGCATCGCTGGAAACGATCACGTCCGCTTCGGGAGCGGCGGCGCGCAGCGCCTGCGCTACCGAACGCAGGTTGCCCAGGCCATCAACCACAACAATCTTGTTTGCCATGATCGATCGCTTACAGGCTGCCCTTGGTCGATGGAATCGTGCCCAGCGCGCGCTCGTCCAGCTCGGACGCCATGCGCAGGGCACGGCCGAAGGCCTTGAACACGGTCTCGCACTGGTGGTGGGCGTTCACGCCCCGCAGGTTGTCCACGTGCAGGGTCACGCCGGCGTGGTTCACGAAGCCGCGGAAGAACTCGATCGTCAGGTCGACGTCGAAGCGGCCGATGGTGGCGCGGGTGAAGGGCACATGCCATTCCAGGCCCGGACGACCGGAAAAGTCGATCACCACGCGCGACAGCGCTTCGTCGAGCGGGACGTAGGCGTGGCCGTAGCGGCGGATGCCTTTCTTGTCGCCGATCGCCTTGGCGACCGCCATGCCCAGGGTGATCCCGGTGTCCTCGACGGTATGGTGGTCGTCGATGTGCAGGTCGCCGACGGCCTCGACCTCGAGGTCGATCAGGCCATGGCGGGCGATCTGGTCCAGCATATGGTCGAGGAAAGGCACGCCAGTGTTGAGTTTCTGGCGGCCGGTACCGTCGAGATTGAGCGCGACGCGGATCTGCGTCTCGCTGGTGTTGCGGGTGATTTCTGCGGTGCGGGTCATTGCAGGGAAGCCTTCAGGGCATTCAGGAATACGGAATTCTCTTCCGGGGTGCTGACCGTCACGCGGATGCAGTTGGCCAGCAATTCGTGCATTTTACTCAAATTCTTGATCAATACCCGTTCATCGAACAGTTTAGCGCAGGTACGGTCGGCGTCCGGTACACGCAAGGTAATGAAATTCGCGCTCGACGGGAAGACCGTCACGCCCGGCAGCGCAGCCAGCGCCGCCGCCAGTTCGCCGCGCGCTTCGTTCAGGCGGGCCGCCTGCTCGTTCAGCACGTCGATATGGTCGAGCGCGAACTCGGCCGCCGCCTGGGTCAGCACGTTGATGTTATACGGCGGGCGCACCTTGTCGAACTGGTCCAGCAGCGCGGGCGCGGCCGCCAGGTAGCCGAGGCGGATGCCGGCCAGGCCCAGCTTGGACAGCGTGCGCATCACCATCAGGTTCGGGTATTGCGGCAGCCGGCCCATGAAACTGGTGCGGGCGAAGGGTTGGTAGGCCTCGTCGACCACGGCGATGCCGGTGTCGCCCAGCGCCTCGATGATGGCGACCATGTCGTCTTCAGCGTAGAGGTTGCCGGTCGGATTGTTCGGGTAGGCCAGGAACACGACCGACGGCTTGTGCTTTTCGATGGCGGCCAGCATCGCCGGGCGGTCGAGCGAGAAATCGGCTTTCAGCGGCACGCCGACGTAGTCCATGCCGGCAAACTGGGCCGAGCGCTGGAACATCACGAAGGCCGGGACCGGGGCCATCAGCACTGCCCTCTTGTCCTGGCGTGCGGTGGCCATGGCGATGATGCTGATGATCTCGTCGGAACCGTTGCCGAGGATGACGTCGTAGCCGGCCGGGACGCCGAGCTTGTCGCGGATCTTCTGCTTGAGGGTGCCGTACGAGGCCACCGGATAGCGGTTCAGCACGGCGTCGGCCAGGCGCGTGGCCAGTGCCTGGCGCAGGTTTTCCGGCAGCTCGTAGGGGTTTTCCATGGCGTCGAGCTTGATGTAGCCGCTGGCGTCCGGCACGTTATAGCTATGGCCGGCACGGACGTCTTCGCGGATCGTGTTGGCGATGAGGGTGTCGATGTCGGTCATGGTGTGCTTCCTTGAATAGCGTTGTCTAAATTTTGCTCGTTGGCTACTGCCCCGTCGCCCCCGCGCGGGCGGGGGTCCAGGTTTGCGTGCGTTTTGACTGCTCGTGCAACTTGGGGCGTCGCACAGCGAGGCGCCTGCGCGGGGACGACGGTGCAAGCGCTCTCGGTCATAACGGTTTTGTCCTTCTTGCGACTGCCTGCCGTCTTTTTCCTGGCCGGCGCCTCCGGCATCGCCAACCTCTGCTGAATGATCTCGCAATAAGCCTGGTTCAGCTCGAACCCAACGAAATGCCGCCCCAGCCGACGCGCCGCCAGCGCCGTGGTGCCGCTGCCCATGAAGGGGTCGAGCACCACGCCGCCCGGCGGGCAGGAGGCCTTGAGCATGCGTTCGATGATCTCGAGCGGCTTCTGGGTAGGATGATCGACCCGCTCCGCATGTTCGCGGTGCAGGCGTGAGACGCTCCACAGGTCCTTCGGGTTGTAGCCGACCTCGAGCCACTTGGCGCCCACGAAGATCGAACGCGAGCGCGCCTTCTTGGTCTCGGCGTCGTAGGGGATGCGCACGGCGTCCAGGTCGAAATAATAGTCCTTGCGCTTCACGAAGAAGCCGATGGTGTCGTGCACCGAGCTGAAGCTGCGGGTGCTGCCGCCCATCGAGGGCACGCGGCGGTCCCAGATGATCTCGTTCATCATCGTCAGGCGCTTCTTCAGCATGACGAAGATTTCCGGCGCAAAGCGCCAGGTGAGGAAGATGTACAGGCTGCCGTTGGCTTTCAGCTTGGGCAGCGCGACGTCGATCCAGCGCTCGGTCCAGGCCAGGTAGTCGTCGACGCTCTGCTGGTCGGAAGCGTTGCCGTAGTCCTTGCCGAGGTTGTACGGCGGATCGGTCAGGATCAGGTCGATGGACCCGTCGGGGATGCGCGCCATGCCGGCCAGCGCGTCCTCGCAGAAGACCCGGTCGACCCAGTCCATCATGCGGAACCAGACCCGGTCGGCTCGCCGTCCTGCCTGATCCTTAGCTCTGCGCTGCGGGCGTGCGCCTGCAGGCCTTCGCCGTACGCCAGCTCGGCCGCGACCTTGCCCAGGGTCTGGGCGCCGGCTTCGGACACGAACAGCAGCGACGAGCGCTTCTGGAAGTCGTACACGCCCAGCGGCGACGAGAAGCGCGCCGTGCGCGAGGTCGGCAGCACGTGGTTCGGGCCGCAGCAATAGTCGCCCAGCGACTCGGACGAGAAGCGGCCCAGGAACATCGCGCCCGCATGGCGGATCCGGTCCGCCCATTGCTGCGGCTCGGCGGCCGAGATTTCCAGGTGCTCGGCGGCGATGTCGTTGGCGATCGCGCAGGCTTCTTCCATGTCGCGCACGAGGATCAACGCGCCGCGGTCCGTCAGCGAGGTCGTGATCGTCTCCTTGCGCGGCATGGCCGGCAGCAGCTTGTGGATGCTGGCTTCGACCCGGGCGATGTAGCCGGCGTCCGGGCACAGCAGGATGGCCTGGGCCAGCTCGTCGTGCTCGGCCTGGGAGAACAGGTCCATGGCGACCCAGTCCGGGTCGGTGCTGCCGTCGCACAGCACCAGGATTTCGGACGGGCCGGCGATCATGTCGATGCCGACCGTGCCGAACACGCGGCGCTTGGCGGCGGCCACGTAGGCATTGCCCGGGCCGACGATCTTGTCGACGGCAGGAATCGTCTCGGTGCCGTAGGCCAGGGCGCCGACGGCCTGGGCGCCGCCGATGGTGATCACGCGCGTCACCCCGGCGATCGCGGCGGCGGCCAGCACCATGCGGTTCTTGATGCCGTCCGGCGTCGGCACCACCATCACGATCTCTTTCACGCCCGCGACCTGGGCCGGGATCGCATTCATCAGCACCGACGAGGGATACGCCGCCTTGCCGCCCGGGACGTAGATGCCGACGCGGTCCAGCGGCGTCACGCGCTGGCCCAGCACGGTGCCGTCAGGTTCGGTGTAGGTGAAACCGTTCAGTTCCTGCTTCTGGCGCTCGTGGAAGACCCGGATGCGATCGGCGGCGGTCTGCAGCGCGGCGCGCTGGGCCTCCGGCAGCGAGGCCAGCGCATCCTGCAGTTCCTGCTGCGTCAGGTCGAAGGCGGCCATGCCTGTAGCACCCCCACCGGGGATGCGGTCAAACTTGTTGGTGTACTCCAGCACGGCCGCATCGCCGCGCGCCCTGACGTCGGCGAGGATCTTGGCGACGGCGGATTCGATCGCGTCGTCGGTCTCGGCTTCGAAGGCCAGCAGCTTGGTCAGCTGCTGCTTGAAATCGGGGGCGGTGGAATCGAGCTTGCGGACATCCATGTTATTGACCTTGCTGCTTGGAGGCGCGTTCGAAGGCCTCGATGATGGGTTGCAGGCGCTCGCGCTTGAGCTTGAGCGCGGCCTGGTTGACCACCAGGCGCGAAGAGATCTCCATGATCTTCTCGACTTCGACCAGGTTGTTGGCGCGCAGGGTGCCGCCGGTCGAGACCACGTCGACGATGGCATCCGACAGGCCGACCAGCGGCGCCAGTTCCATCGAGCCGTACAGCTTGATCAGGTCGACGTGCACGCCCTTCTTGGCGAAGTGCTCGCGCGCGGTTTCCACGAACTTGGTGGCCACGCGCAGGCGCGCGCCCTGGCGCACCGCGGTCTCGTAGTCGAAGCCGGCGTTCACCGCCACCGACATGCGGCAGCAGGCGATGCGCAGGTCGACCGGCTGGTACAGGCCTTCGCCGCCATGCTCGAGCAGCACGTCCTTGCCGGCCACGCCGAAGTCGGCGGCGCCGTACTGGACATAGGTCGGCACGTCGGTGGCGCGCACGATCAGCACGCGCACGCCAGGGTCGTTGGTCGCCAGGATCAGCTTGCGCGAGGTTTCCGGATTTTCCAGCACCTCGATGCCGGCCGCGGCCAGCAGCGGCAGCGTGTCTTCGAAGATGCGGCCCTTGGAGAGGGCGAGGATCAGCTGCTTGCTGTCCTGGGGTGATTTGGTCATATTGAGTGTCAGCCGATGCCCGTCGTCCCCGCGCAGGCGGGAACGACGTTGGTAATGCTGGTACTACGCTAATAGTAGCTTTATTTGATACGAACGATGTCGGCACCAACCGCCGACAGCTTGGCTTCCATGCGGTCGTAACCGCGGTCCAGATGGTAGATCCGGTCGACGATGGTGGTGCCCTCGGCGGCCAGGCCGGCGATCACCAGCGAGGCCGAGGCGCGCAGGTCGGTGGCCATCACCGGTGCGCCGACCAGGCGGCCGACGCCGCGCATGAAGGCGGTGTTGCCCTCGATCGAGATCTGCGCGCCCAGGCGGTTCAGTTCCTGCACGTGCATGAAGCGGTTCTCGAAGATGGTCTCGGTCACGCGGCTCGGGCCGTCGGCGATGGTGTTCACCGCCATGAACTGGGCCTGCATGTCGGTCGGGAAGCCGGGATATTCCGTGGTGCGGAAGGACACCGGGCGCGGACGGCCGTCCATGCGCGCACGGATGGCCTGGCCTTCCACCGTCAGTTGCACGCCCATCTCGCGCAGCTTGTCGATGGCGACGTCGAAGATGTCGGTGCGGGTATTGACGATGCGGATGTCGCCGCCGGTCGCCGCCACCGCGCAAAGAAAAGTAGCGGCTTCGATGCGGTCCGAGATCACGGCGTGCCTGGTGCCGTGCAGGGCGTCGACGCCCTGGATCACCAGGCGGTCGGTGCCGATGCCCTCGATCTTCGCGCCCATCGCCACCAGCATGTTGGCAAGGTCGGTCACTTCCGGCTCGCGCGCGGCGTTTTCCAGCACCGTCTCGCCTTCGGCCAGCACTGCGGCCATCAGCAGGTTCTCGGTGCCGGTCACGGTGATCATGTCGGTCAGGATGCGCGCGCCCTTCAGCTTCGCGCATTTGGCGTGGATGTAGCCGCCTTCGATCGTGATCTCGGCGCCCATCGCGCGCAGGCCCTTGATGTGCTGGTCGACCGGACGCGAACCGATCGCGCAGCCGCCCGGCAGCGAGACCTTGGCTTCACCGAAGCGCGCCAGCATCGGTCCCAGCACCAGGATCGAGGCGCGCATGGTCTTCACCAGCTCGTACGGCGCTTCGAGCTTGTCGATGTTGGCGCCGTTCAGGGTGACGTTCTCGCTGTCGTCCCCTTCGCCCTGGGTCACCTTCAGGCCGGTCTGCGCCAGCAGCTTGAGCATGGTGCGCACGTCGTGCAGGCGCGGCACGTTCGACAGTTCGAGGTCGCCCGAGGTCAGCAGGCCGGCGCACAGGATGGGCAGCGCGGCGTTCTTGGCGCCCGAGATGACGATGTCGCCGTTCAGGCGCTTGCCGCCGGTGATCTGGAGCTTGTCCATGGATTATCCTTGCTTAGTTGGCAGCAAATTCTTCGGGGGTCAGGGTCTTCATCGACAGCGCGTGGATCTCCTCGCGCATGCGGTCGCCGAGGGCGGCGTAGACGATCTGGTGGCGCTGGATGCGGCTCTTGCCGGCAAAGCTGGGGGACACGATGACGGCGCTGAAATGCTGGCCGTCGCCCTCGACTTCGAGGTGGGTGGTGTCCAGGCCGGCCTTGATGTAGCCGTGGATGAGTTCAGGTGTGGTAGCCATGATGCGCAGTGAATTTTGGATAAATCTTAATGACGCAGCTTGTAGCCGCGGCGGAGCAGGTTGATGGCGACGCCGGCCAGCACGATGAAGAACACGGCGACGATGGCCAGGCTGGTCCAGGGCGAGACATCAGACTTGCCGAAGAAACCGTAACGGAACCCGTCAATCATATAAAAGAACGGGTTGAAATGCGAGACTGCGAGCCAGAACGGGGGCAGTTTCTGGATCGAATAGAACACACCGGCCAAAAATGTTGCAGGCATGATCAAAAAGTTCTGGAACGCGGCCAGCTGGTCGAACTTCTCGGCCCAGATGCCGGCGATCACGCCCATCGTGCCGAGGATGGCCGCGCCCAGCAGGGCGAACACGACGATCCACAGCGGGAACACGAAGGACAGGTGGGCGAACCAGGCGGTGATGATGAACACGCCGGCGCCCACGCACAGGCCGCGCACGATCGATGCCGTCACGTAGGCGGACAGGATCTCCCAGTGCGATAGCGGCGGCAGCAGGATGAACACCAGGTTGCCGGTGATCTTGGACTGGATCAGCGAGGACGAGGAGTTGGCGAAGGCGTTCTGCAGCACGCTCATCATCACCAGGCCCGGGATCAGGAAGGCGGTGTAGTCGACGCCGGCGAGCATCTGCACGCGGCCTTCCAGCACGTGGCCGAAGATCAGCAGGTAGAGCATCGAGGTGACGACCGGCGCGGCGATGGTCTGGGTGGCGACCTTCCAGAAGCGCAGGATCTCTTTGTAGAACAGGGTGCGGAAACCCACGGAGAATACATTCATCGGATGGGTGCCCCTTCCATGATCTGGATAAAGATGTCTTCCAGGTCGGCCTGCTGCAGCTGCATTTCGTCGATCACGGCGCCCGATTCGCGCAGGCTCGCCAGGATGCCTTCGACGTCGGCGTACTCGTTCACGCGCAGGGTGTACTTGTTGCCCTGCCCATTCGGCTTCGAGGCGTCGTCGTGCGCATCTGCTTCATCGTGCGCGACCAGGTGGCGCAGGCCTTCCGGCAGCCCGCCCTGCTTCAGGTGCACGATCAGCGAGGAGCCCGACACGCGGCGCAGCAGCTGCGACATGGTGTCCAGCGCCACCACGTTGCCGGTCTTGAGCATGGCCACGCGCTGGCACATGGCTTGCGCTTCTTCGAGGTAGTGGGTGGTCAGGACCACGGTGTGGCCCTCGCGGTTCAGGCGCGAGATGAACTTCCACAGGGTCTGGCGCAGTTCGACGTCGACGCCGGCGGTCGGTTCGTCCAGCACGATCACGGGCGGTTTGTGGACCAGGGCCTGGGCCACCAGCACGCGCCGCTTCATGCCGCCGGACAGGGCGCGCATGTTGACGTCGGCCTTGGCGGTCAGGTCGAGGTTTTCCATGACCTCGTCGATCCACTTGTCGTTGTTCTTCAGGCCGAAGTAGCCGGACTGCAGCCGCAGGGTCTCGCGCACCGTGAAGAAGGGATCGAACACCAGCTCCTGCGGCACCACGCCGAGCGCCATGCGGGCCGAACGGAAGTCCTTGACGACGTCGTGGCCGTGGATGCGCACACTCCCGACATCGGGCCGGATCAGGCCCGCGATGCAGGAGATGAGAGTGGTCTTGCCGGCGCCGTTCGGGCCAAGCAGGCCGAAGAATTCGCCTTGTTCGATGGTCAGGGAAACGCCCTTGAGGGCCTTGAAGCCCTTGTAGCTTTTCTCGACGCTGTCAATCTGGATGGCTGTCATGCGAAAGTGGCCGCGCCGGACGGCGGACCATGCAGGGGAAACGAGCCATTATAGAAGAAATCGTCATGACGGGTCGGCGTGAGCCCATCCGTCATGAAGCGGCGGTCACGCCCGGCCGATCAGGCCATCGACACCATACAGGCGCGCCAGCGCATCGACGTTGGCCGGCACGTTGACGAAACTGAGCTTGCGCCCCTGCGCCTGGGCGCGGCGCTGCCAGGCCAGCATCAGGGCCAGGGCCGAGGAATCGGCGGCGCGCACGCCACCGAGGTCGAACACGGTCGCGCCGGCGGACAGCGCCGCGCAGCCCTGCTCCAGCGCCGCCTGGGCGTTCTGGAAGGTCAGGGCATCCAGCGACAGCATGGGATTGGACTCCGCCATGCTTACTTCTGCGGCGCCTTCAGCGGCTTGTTGGCCAGCTGCTGGTTACGGTCGTGCAGCTTCTTGATCAGGCCGTCGATGCCGCCCTTGCCGATCTCGGAAGCGAAGGTCGACTTGTAGGTCTCGACCAGCCAGGCGCCCATCACGTTCAGGTCGAAGATCTTCCAGCCCTGCGGGGTCTTGCTCAGGCGGTAGTTCAGGGTGATCGGCTCGCCGCGGGTCAGGTTGACCTGCGACTTCACCTCGACTTCGGTGTCGGCCGGGTCGGCGCGGAAGGGCTTGAACTCGATGGTTTCGTTCTTGATCTGCGAGAGCGCACCGGAATAGGTGTAGATCAGCAGCTGGCGGAATTCTTCCGACAGTTGCTTCTGCTGTTCCGGGCTCGCCTGGCGCCAGAAGCGGCCGGCCGCCTGCGACGTCATCTTGTCGGAATCGACGTACGGCAGGATCTTGGTGTTGACCAGGTCGATGATCTTGCGGCTGTTGCCGGCCTGGATGTCCTTGTCGGCCTTGACGGCGTCGATCACGTCGGTGCTGACGCGCTTGACCAGCAGGTCCGGCGCTTCGCTGGCGGCCTGGGCCGGGGCAGCGATCACGCTGGTGGAAAAGGCCGCCACGGCGGCAGTCACGATCAATTGTGCGATAGGCTTCATACGCTTCCTTTGTCTTGGTTATCCCGTTAACTACTTCTGGACCGGTTCGGATGACACAGGGGCCGGCACCGGCGGATTATTCGGCGCCGAATCCTGTTTTGCCGGGGTTTGGTCCTGGCTGGCCGGCGCGGCGTCGTCGCCCGCGTCGTCCGGACGCGGCGTCTTCTTCACGCCCAGCTTTTCCTGCACTTTTTCCTGCACCTTCTCGAGCTTTTCATGCACCTTGTCGGCACGCTCCTGGGCCTTGTCGGTATCCAGCACCTTGCTGTTACGGCGCTGCAGGTAACCGTCGCGGATGAATTCGTAGCGGTCGAGGGCAGCGTCTTCCAGCAGGTTCGAGGCGTCCAGCACACTGGCGCGCTGGTCGACGGCGCGCAGCAGGATGCCGCCGTTACGCCACGGGATATCGTTCACGTGATCCCAGGGATCGCCCCAGAAGTCGCCCGGCAGGGCAATGGTGTCGCGCACCGTAGATGCGCCCAGAATCGGCAACATCAAGTAGGGGCCGCTTGGGACGCCCCAGTAACCCAGGGTCTGGCCCAGGTCTTCGTTGTGCTTGCGCAGGCCGGCCGGGGTCGCGATGTCCAGCACGCCGACCAGGCCCAGGGTCGAGTTCACGGCAAAACGGGTGAAGTCGTTCAGGCCGTCCTGGCCCTTGAGCTGGGCAAAATTGTTGACCGAGCTCCACAGGTCCGACAGGTTGCCGAAGAAGTTGCCGACACCGGTCTGCACGAAGTCCGGGGTGTAGTTCCGGTAGAAAGTCGCGGTCGGCTTCAGGGCGGTACGGTCGACCGCGTCGTTGAAGCTGAACATTGCCCGGTTGAACTTCTCGAAGGGGTCCTTCGGATTGGTGGCGGTCGCGCAGCCGCTCAGCAGCACGGCAGCGCCTGCCGCCAGTGCCAATGCGTTACGAATGCTCATTTGCTGTTGCCATCCTTTCCTTCGGCTGCTTTGCTATAAATAAATTGGTTGATCAGGTCTTCCAGCACCGCGGCGGACTGCGTGCGGGTGATACGGTCGCCATCCACCAGGTTGTTGGTGTCGCCGCCCGCTTCGATGCCGATGTACTGTTCGCCCAGCAGACCGGAGGTCAGGATCTTCAACGAACTATCTTTCGGGAACTTATAGGCCGGGTTCAAGTCGAGGCGAACCAGGGCCTGGAAGCTCTTGTCGTCGAAGCTGATATCGCCGACGCGGCCCACGACCACGCCTGCGCTCTTGACGGGCGATTGGGGCTTGAGGCCACCGATGTTGTCGAACTTGCCGACGATCGCATACGTCTTGCTGAACGAGATAGTGCTCATGTTACCTGCCTTGAGGGCCAGGAAAAGGAGCGATACCGCACCCAACAGCACGAAAAGTCCGACCCAGACGTCAATAGATTTGCGATGCATAAGATTTCCTAATATATGTAGGCGTTAAATCAGCCAGTCTTCTAAATTATTTGTTGAACATCAGCGCGGTCATGACGAAGTCGAGGCCCAACACCATCAGCGACGCGATCACGACGGTGCGCGTGGTCGCGCGCGACACGCCTTCCGGCGTCGGCTGCGCTTCATAACCCTGGAACAGGGCGGTGAAGGTGACCGCAATGCCGAACACGAAGCTCTTCAGGACGCCGTTCATGATGTCGCGGCGCACGTCGATATTGCTCTGCATCTGGGACCAGAACGCGCCTTCGTCCACGCCGATCAGCTGCACGCCGACCAGGTAGCCGCCGATGATGCCGATGGCGGAAAAAATCGTGGCCAGCACCGGCATGGCGATCACGCCGCCCCAGAAACGCGGCGCCAGCACGCGCTGGAGCGGGTTCACGGCCATCATTTCCATTGCCGACAGCTGCTCGCCGGCCTTCATGAGGCCGATCTCGGCGGTCAGCGAGGTGCCGGCGCGGCCCGCGAACAGCAGCGCGGTGACCACCGGACCGAGCTCGCGCAGCAGCGACAGCGCCACCAGCTGGCCGAGTTTCTCGTCGGCGCCGAACTGGCTCAGCGTGTAATAGCCCTGCAGGCCCAGCACCATGCCGACGAACAGGCCGGACACGCCGATGATCAGCATCGAATAGTTGCCGATGAAGTGGACCTGCTCCGAGATCAGCGCCGGGCGCTTCAGCGCGCCGGGCAGCCTGCCCAGCAGCTTGACGAAGGAACGGGTGACGAAACCGATGCGGGCGATCGTGTCCAGCACGAAGGCGCCGATGAAGCCGAGGAAGCGCGCGATCATCGCTTGGCCTCCAGGCCCAGGTCTTCGGCCAGCGATTTGCCCGGATAGTGGAAGGGTACCGGACCGTCCGGCTGGGCGTTGACGAACTGTTTCACGTAGGGATCGGACGAAGCACGCATTTCTTCCGGCGTACCCTGGGCGACGATTTTTCCGCCGGACAGGAAATAGACGTAGTCGGCGATGCTGAAGGTTTCGTTGACGTCGTGCGACACCAGGATCGAGGTCGAGCCGAGGGTGTCGTTCAGGTTGCGGATCAGGTTGGCGGTCACGCCCATCGAGATCGGGTCGAGGCCGGCGAAGGGCTCGTCGTACATGATCAGTTCCGGGTCCAGCGCGATCGCGCGCGCCAGCGCCACGCGGCGCGCCATGCCGCCCGAGATCTCGTTCGGCTTGAGCTGGGCCGCATTGCGCAGGCCAACCGCGTTCAGGCGCATCAGCACCAGGTCGCGCAGCACTTCTTCCGGCAGCTCCGTGTGTTCGCGCAGCGGGAAGGCCACGTTCTCGAACACGGTCAGGTCGGTGAACAGGGCGCCGAACTGGAACAGCATGCCCATCTTGCGGCGCAGGCGGTAGAGGTTTTCCGTGTCGAGCTGATGAACGACTTCGCCGTCCACCGCGACCGTGCCGCGCTGGGGACGGATCTGGCCGCCGATCAGGCGCAGCACCGTCGTCTTGCCGGAGCCGGAACCGCCCATCACGGCGATCAGCTTGCCGCGCGGGAAATCCATGCTCAGATTCGACAGGATGGGGCGATCTCCATACGAAAAATGCAGATCGCGGATTTCGACAAGGTTGGACACAGTGGAATTTGGTATTTGGTGAATCTCGTATTGTAGTGCAGAAACGTCAATCCCTGCTGGAGACGGCCCAATTCCAGCGTACTTATCGACGTGATATTACAACACTACTGAACAGTGAGTCAGATATTTTCCTCACGTAAGTATTTGTTTTAAATGAGATATGCATACCTGAGATTGTTGCGTTTTGCTAAAGATTATTAACAAATTCCCCATGGAAACGAATACTTTGCATGCGAAGCAAGCCTGACGATTCCCCTTCGCGCGAGGGCATGGACTACCCGGATTTTCGGGCGCATCATGGGCTTGAACTTACCCGGGAGGCCAACGTGAACGCCAAGGCCCTGATCCACATCCAGCACGACGCCATCGATATGGAAGGCATGCTGGAACTTCCCCACGAAGCGCTGGGTGTCGTCCTGTTCGCCCATGGCAGCGGCAGCAGCCGCCTAAGTCCGCGCAACAACTACGTGGCCCGTATCCTGCGCGAGGCCGGCATCGGCACCCTGCTGCTCGACCTGCTCAGCGAGGACGAGGAAGCCGATTCCTATCACCGCTTCGACATCGCCCTGCTCACCCTGCGCCTGCGCAGCGCGGCGCGCTGGCTGGCGCGCGAGCCGGCGACGGCGAAGCTGCCGCTGGGACTGTTCGGCGCCAGCACCGGCGCCGCCGCCGCGCTGCGGCTGGCGGGCGAGCCCCACCTCGGCGATCCCTACCTGGGCCAGCCGCATCCCGGCCCGCCCTACCTGTCGATTGCCGCCGTGGTCTCGCGCGGCGGCCGGCCCGACCTGGCCGGCATCGCGGCCCTGCACGGCGTGACGGCGCCGACCCTGCTCATCGTGGGCGGCAACGACGACGCCGTGATCGACCTGAACCGGCAAGCCTTCGCCCAGCTGCGCTGCCCGCGCGAACTGGCCATCGTGGCCGGCGCCACCCACCTGTTCGAGGAGCCTGGCACCCTGGAGGAAGTGGCGCGGCTGGCGGCCAACTGGTTCGTCGGGCACTTTGCCCGCAAGACGGCATGAGTCCTGCTGCGATACCGCTGCGCCTGCTGTTCGGCGGCGACCTGATGCTCGGGCGCCTGGCCGGCGAGGCCATGCTGCGCGAGGGTGCGCAGCATCCGCTGGGCGCGGTCGCGCCGCAGCTGCGCGAGGCCGACCTCGCCGTCGCCAACCTCGAGTGCGCGATCTGCGAGCCGGGAGAGCGCTGGCACGGCGCACCGAAAGCCTTTTATTTTCGCGCGCCGCCGCTCGCCGGCGAGGCGCTGCGCGAGGCCGGTGTCAGGCTGGTGAGCCTGGCGAACAACCACATCCTCGACTACGACGTGCAGGGTTTGCTGGAGACCGTCCGCATCCTCGACGCCAACGGCATCCTCCACACGGGCGCCGGCGCCGACCTGGCGGCCGCATCGGCGCCGGTGATCGTCGAGCGCAAGGGCGTGCGGATCGGCATGGCCGCCTTCTGCGATCACCAGGACGATTTCGCCGCCACCCAAGACCACCCCGGCATGGCTTGGCTCGGCCTGCACGACGAGGCCGCTGCCGTCGACGCCTTCGCCCGCGCGCTGGCGCCGCTGCGTGCGGAAGGCGTGCGCTGGCCGATCCTGTCGCTGCACTGGGGGCCGAACATGGCGAGCGCGCCCGACCAGCGCCAGCGCCGCCTGGCGCGGGCCGCGATCGAGGTCGGCTGGAAGATCGTGTTCGGCCACAGCGCCCACGTATTCCAGGGCGTCGAGCTGTACGAAGGCTGCCCGATCCTGTATGCGGCCGGCGACCTGGTCGACGATTACGCCGTCGATCCGGGCTTTCGCAACGATCACCAGCTGCTGTTCACGCTGGAGTTCGGAGACGACGCGCTGGAGCGGATCGTCATGCACCCGCTGTTCATCCGGCATTGCCGGGCGTTCCCGGCGAACAGCGCGCAGCGGACCTGGATCGCCGAGCGCATGCGTGAGCTGTGCGCGGCCCTCGGCACCACGGTCCAGGTCGAGGACGATCGCCTGGCGATCTACTTGAGCACCACCCGCGAAACGACCGGAAAGTGGTCGGAGGGATAGCGCCTGTCGAAGGAGTCGCCCAGCACCGCGTACTTGAGGACGTCGAAGTGGCGGTCGACGAAGATGTAGTCGATCCTGTCGGTGGCAAGCCTGTCGATGTGAAAATCGTTGAAGGTGCCGGCTGGACCATAGGGCGGCGCCTTGCTGGCCTGGTACGCGTCGCGCAGCGCGGTCGACATGGTGCGGATCTGCACCGTGTCCGGCGTCGAGTTGAAATCGCCGACGCAGATGGCCGGCTCGCCGTGGGCGATCTCGGCGATCTTCTTCAGCATCAGATCGGCCGAGGCGCGGCGGGCCTGCTCGCCCTCATGGTCGAAATGCACCGAGAAGACATACAGCACGCGCGAGCTGGCGCGGTCGCGCAGGCGCGCCCATGAGGCGAGGCGATGGCAGCACCTGGCGTCCCAGCCGAAAGAAGGACGGTCGGGCGTTTCGCTGAGCCAGAAATCCCCCTTGTCCAGCAAGGCGAAACGGCTCTTGCGGAAGAAGATCGCCGAATGCTCGCCGGCGTCCTTGCCGTCGTCGCGGCCGACGCCGACATGCTCGAATTCTTCCATCTGCGCGAGGTCGGCGATCTGGCCGGACAAGCCTTCCTGGGTGCCGAGGATGTCGAACTCGTGGTAGCGGATCAGCGCCTTGACCATCTCCCTGCGGGCGGGCCAGGCATTGGGGCCGTCGCCGGGGTTGTCGTAGCGGAGGTTGTAGGTGGCGACATTGTAGGTGGCGACATTCAGCGGCACCGAGGCCTGGGACGCCGCCCACGCGGCGGGCCCGCAGAGCATGGCGAGCAGCAAAAGGATGGTCTTCATACGGGAGAGTTAAGCACATCCTGCTGCCGATGGCGCGGGAATGGCCGGGCAGGGGCGCAGTTTATCGCCCTCCACTAAACGACAAAGCGGCCCCGCAGGGCCGCTTCTCAGGTGAGCTTGATACCGCCGCTCAGCGCGGCAGTTCGGAAGAACCCATCAGGAACTCGTCCACGGCGCGCGCGCACTGGCGGCCTTCGCGGATCGCCCACACCACCAGCGACTGGCCGCGGCGCATGTCGCCGGCCGCGAACACCTTCGGTACCGTGGTCTGGTACGAGGTCTCGCCGTCGACCGTCGCACGGGCATTGCCGCGCGCATCCTTCTGCACGCTGAAGGCATCCAGCACCTGCTGCACCGGTGCGACGAAGCCCATGGCCAGCAGCACCAGGTCGGCCTTCAGTTCGAATTCTGTGTTCGGCACTTCGATCATCTTGCCGTCCTTCCACTCGACGCGGCAGGCGATGACCTTCTCGACCTTGCCGCCCTTGCCTTCGAAGCGCTTGGTGGCCACCGCGAAGTCTCGCTCGCAACCTTCCTCGTGCGAGGACGAGGTGCGCAGCTTGGTCGGCCAGTAGGGCCAGACCAGCGGCTTGTTTTCAATCTCGGGCGGCATCGGCATCAGTTCGAACTGGGTGACGCTGGCGGCGCCGTGGCGGTTCGAGGTGCCGACGCAGTCGGAACCGGTGTCGCCGCCGCCGATCACGACCACGTGCTTGCCGGTGGCCTTGATCTGGTCTTTCACCTTGTCGCCGGCGTTCACGCGGTTCTGCTGCGGCAGGAAATCCATCGCGAAGTGCACGCCCTTCAGCTCGCGGCCCGGCACCGGCAGGTCGCGCGGCTGCTCGGCGCCGCCGGCCATGATGACGGCGTCGAAGTCCTTGACCAGGTCTTCCGGGAAGATGGTCTCGCGCGCCATATTGCTGACCGTGGTCGGGAAGTCCTTGCCGATCAGGGTGCTGGTGCGGAAGATCACGCCTTCCGCCTGCATTTGCTCAACCCTGCGGTCGATCAGGCCCTTCTCCATCTTGAAGTCGGGGATGCCGTAGCGCAGCAGGCCGCCGATGCGGTCGCTCTTCTCGAACACGGTCACGTCGTGGCCGACGCGCGCCAGCTGCTGGGCCGCGGCCAGGCCGGCGGGACCCGAGCCGACGATCGCGACCTTCTTGCCCGTCTTGACGGCGGCCGGCTGCGGCACGATCCAGCCGTTTTCCCAGCCGGCGTCGGCGATCTTGCGCTCGATCGACTTGATGCCGACCGGCTCGTTGTTGATGCCCAGCGTGCAGGCGGCCTCGCAGGGTGCGGGGCAGATCCGGCCCGTGAATTCCGGGAAGTTGTTGGTCGAATGGAGGTTCTCGACGGCGTTGCGGTAGTTGCCGTGATAGACCAGGTCGTTCCAGTCGGGGATCAGGTTGTTGACCGGGCAGCCCGTGTTACAGAAGGGGATGCCGCAATCCATGCAGCGCGCGCCCTGCACCTTGGCCTGCTCGTTGCTGAGCGTCAGCGTGAATTCCTTGTAGTTCTTCAGGCGCGCGGCGGGTTCCAGGTGGTCTTCTTCCTGGCGCTGAAATTCCATGAAGCCGGTGATTTTACCCACAATATTTTCCTTATCAATTCCGTCGATTCAGCCGTCGCCCCCGCGCAGGCGGGGGTCCAAGTTTGCACGCGTATCGTCAGCGCTCGCAGAACTTGGATTCCCGCCTGCGCGGGAACGACGGTATTCAGGCAGCCAACTCGATCTTGTCGTTCGCCTCTTCCATGCTGGAGTTGTGCATCTCCTCCAGCGCGCGCTTGTATTCGGTCGGGAAGACCTTCACGAACTTGCCGCGGCTGGCGGCCCAGTCGTCCAGCAGGTTGCGGGCGCGGGTCGAGCCGGTGTGCTTGAAGTGGCGTTCGATCAGGCGCTTCAGGATCGCTTCGTCCGACTCGCGCTCGCCGTTGCGGGTCTGGGCGTGCCAGGACGACTTGTCGCCCTGCTCCTTGGTGGACAGCACGCGCTCCAGGTTCACCATCGTCGTATTGCACTTCTGCTCGAACTCGCCCTTCGGGTCGTACACATAAGCCACGCCGCCCGACATGCCGGCTGCGAAGTTGCGGCCGGTGTCGCCCAGCACGACCACGGTACCGCCGGTCATGTATTCGCAGCCGTGGTCGCCCAGGCCTTCGACGATGGCCGTCGCGCCCGAGTTACGCACCGCGAAGCGTTCGCCGGCCACGCCGTTGAAGAAGGCTTCGCCGGCGATGGCGCCGTACAGCACCGTGTTGCCGACGATGATGTTGTCCACCGCCCAGCCGCGGAACTCGGTATTCGGACGCACGATGATGCGGCCGCCCGACAGGCCTTTACCCACGTAGTCGTTGCCCTCGCCCACCAGGTCGATCGTGATGCCGGCCGCCAGGAAGGCCGCGGCCGACTGGCCCGCCGTGCCCTGCAGCTGGATGTGGATGGTGTCGTCCGGCAGGCCGGCATGGCCGTAGCGCTTGGCGACTTCACCCGACAGCATGGTGCCGACCGTGCGGTTGACGTTGCGCACCGGCGAGATGAAGGACACGCGCTCGCCACGCTCCAGCGCCGGCTTGGCCTGGGCGATCAGCTTGTGGTCCAGTGCCTTGTCCAGGCCGTGGTCCTGGCCTTCGCTGTGCAGCAGGGCCTGCGGGCTGGCGGCCTTCGGCTGGTAGAAGATGTTGCTGAAGTCCAGGCCCTGCGCCTTCCAGTGCGTGATGGCGCGGTTCTGGTCGAGCAGGTCGGCGCGGCCGATCAGCTCGTCGTAGGTGCGGATGCCCAGCTGGGCCATGATCTGGCGCGCTTCCTCGGCGACGAAGAAGAAGTAGTTGACCACGTGTTCCGGCTTGCCCTGGAACTTGGCGCGCAGCTCCGGATCCTGGGTTGCCACGCCCACCGGGCAGGTATTCAGGTGACACTTGCGCATCATGATGCAGCCTTCGACCACCAGCGGCGCGGTGGCGAAGCCGATTTCGTCGGCGCCCAGCAGGGCGGCGATGACGACGTCGCGGCCGGTGCGCATCTGGCCGTCGGCCTGCACGCGGATGCGGCTGCGCAGGCCGTTCAGCACCAGGGTCTGCTGGGTCTCGGCGAGGCCCAGTTCCCACGGCGTGCCGGCATGCTTCACCGACGACAGCGGCGAGGCGCCGGTGCCGCCGTCATGGCCGGCGACCACCACGTGGTCGGCCTTGGCCTTCGAGACGCCGGCGGCGACGGTGCCGATGCCGACTTCCGACACCAGCTTCACCGAGATCGACGCGTTCGGGTTGGCGTTCTTCAGGTCGTGGATCAACTGGGCCAGGTCTTCGATCGAGTAGATGTCGTGGTGCGGCGGCGGCGAGATCAGGCCGACACCCGGCACCGACACGCGCAGGGACGCGATGTACTCGGACACCTTGTGGCCCGGCAGTTGGCCGCCTTCGCCCGGCTTGGCGCCTTGTGCCATCTTGATCTGGATCTGGTCGGCCGAGGCCAGGTACTCGGCGCTGACGCCGAAGCGGCCCGATGCCACCTGCTTGATCTTCGAGCGCAGCGAATCGCCTTCCTGCAGCGGGATGTCGGCAACCACGCGGTCCGAGCCCAGGATCGAGGCCAGGGTCTCGCCCTTGGCGATCTTGATGCCCTTGAACTCGCCCATGTAGCGGCGCGGATCTTCGCCGCCTTCGCCGGTATTGCTCTTGCCGCCAATGCGGTTCATGGCGATGGCGAGCGTCGCGTGGGCTTCGGTCGAGATCGAACCGAGCGACATCGCACCGGTGGCGAAGCGCTTGACGATTTCCTTGGCCGGTTCGACTTCGCCCAGCGGGATCGCCCTGGCCGGGTCGATCTTGAATTCCATCAGGCCGCGCAGGGTCAGGTGACGCTTGCTCTGGTCGTTGATGATCTGGGCGTACTCTTTATAGGTGTTGAAGTTGTTGGCGCGGGTCGAGTGCTGCAGCTTGGCGATCGCGTCCGGAGTCCACAAGTGGTCTTCGCCGCGCACGCGGAAGGCGTATTCGCCGCCGACGTCCAGGCTGTTGGCCAGCACCGGGTCCTTGCCGAAGGCCAGGTGGTGCAGGCGCAGCGCTTCCTCGGCCACTTCGAACAGGCCGATGCCTTCCACCGTCGACGAGGTGCCGCGGAAGTATTTGTCGACCAGCGACTTGTTCAGGCCCACGGCTTCGAAGATCTGGGCACCGCAGTAGGACATATAGGTCGAGATGCCCATCTTCGACATCACCTTCATCAGGCCCTTGCCGACCGCCTTGGTGTAGTTGTAGGTCGCGTCCTGCGGCGACATCGCCTTCGGCAGGTGGGCCGCCAGGTCGACCAGGGTCTCCAGCGCCAGGTAGGGATGCACGGCTTCGGCGCCGTAGCCGGCCAGCAGGGCGAAGTGGTGGGTTTCGCGGGCCGAACCGGTTTCGACCACCAGGCCGGTGGAGGCGCGCAGGCCGCGCATCACCAGGTGCTGATGGACGGCGGAGGTGGCCAGCAGGGCCGGGATCGCGACCTGCTCGGCCGACATCGCGCGGTCCGAGACGATCAGGATGTTGTGGCCGGACTTGACCGCGTCCACGGCTTCCGCGCACAGCGAGGCCAGCGAGGCTTCGATGCCTTCCTTGCCCCAGCTGGTCGGGTAGCAGATGTTCAGCTCATAGGACTTGAACTTGCCGCCGGTGTGCAGGCTGATCGAGCGCAGGCGCGCCATGTCGTCGAAACCGAGGATCGGCTGCGAGACTTCGAGGCGCATCGGCGGGTTCACGTTGTTCGTGTCCAGCAGGTTCGGCTTCGGGCCGATGAAGGACACCAGCGACATCACCATGCTTTCGCGGATCGGGTCGATCGGCGGGTTCGTCACCTGCGCAAACAGCTGCTTGAAGTAGGAGTACAGCGGCTTGAGCTTGTTCGACATCACCGCCAGCGGCGAGTCGTTGCCCATCGAGCCGGTGGCTTCCTCGCCCAGCACCGCCATCGGCGCCATCAGGAATTTCAAGTCTTCCTGGGTATAGCCGAAGGACTGCTGGCGGTCCAGCAGCGAGATCGCCGCCTTCTCTCCCTGGGCCGGCGTATCCTTCACGCGGCTGTGGGCGAGCTGGCTGTCGGTGACCTTGATTTCGTTGAGCTTGATGCGCACCGACTTGATCCAGGCTTTATACGGCTTGGCGTTCGAGTAGGTGTCCTTCAGTTCCTTGTCGTCGATGATGCGGCCGGCTTCGAGGTCGATCAGGAACATCTTGCCCGGCTGGAGGCGCCATTTCTTGACGATGCGCGATTCCGGGATCGGCAGCACGCCGGACTCGGAAGCCATCACCACCAGGTCGTCGTCGGTGACGACGTAGCGCGCCGGACGCAGGCCGTTGCGGTCGAGGGTGCCGCCGATGTGGCGGCCGTCGGTGAAGGCCATCGCGGCCGGACCGTCCCACGGCTCCATCATCGCGGCGTGGTATTCGTAGAAGGCGCGGCGGTTCTCGTCCATGGTCGCATGGTTTTCCCACGCTTCCGGGATCATCATCATCATCGCCTGGGCTACGGGATAGCCGGCCATCACCAGCAGTTCGAGCGCGTTGTCGAAGCAGGCGGTGTCGGACTGGCCTTCATAGATCAGCGGGAACAGCTTGTTCAGGTCTTCGCCCAGCACGGCCGACTTCATCATGCCTTCGCGGGCGCGGGTCCAGTTGAAGTTGCCCTTGACGGTGTTGATCTCGCCGTTGTGCGCAATGAGGCGATACGGGTGGGCCAGCGGCCATTCCGGGAAGGTGTTGGTCGAGAAGCGCTGGTGCACCAGGGCCAGCGCCGAGACGCAGCGCGGATCCTGCAGGTCGCGGTAGTAGACGCCGACCTGGTCGGCCAGCAGCAGGCCCTTGTACACGACGGTACGGGCCGACATCGAGGGCACGAAGAATTCCTTGCCGTGGATGAGTTTCAGAGCCTGGATCGCGTGGCCGGACGATTTGCGGATCACGTACAGCTTGCGCTCGAGCGCATCGGTGACCATGACGTCGGGGCCGCGGCCGATGAAGATCTGGCGGATCACCGGTTCCTTGGCGCGCACGGTCGGCGACATCGGCATGGTCTCGTCGACCGGCACGTTACGCCAGCCCAGCACGACCTGGCCTTCGGCGCGTACGGCGCGTTCGATTTCCTGTTCGCAGGCGATGCGCGAGGCGTGTTCCTTCGGCAGGAAGATCATGCCGACGCCGTATTCGCCGGGCGGCGGCAGGTCGACGCCCTGCTTGCCCATCTCGTCTCGGTAGTACTGGTCGGGAATCTGGATCAGGATGCCGGCGCCGTCGCCCATCAGCGCATCGGCACCGACCGCACCGCGGTGGTCCAGGTTCTTCAGGATCAGCAGACCCTGTTCAATAATCGAATGACTCTTGTTGCCCTTGATGTGGGCGATGAAACCGACGCCGCAGGCATCGTGTTCATTGGCGGGATCGTATAAACCTTGGGCAATCATGAGGGACTCCACGGCATTTTTGAAGAAGTGAAGGCCGAGAATAGAGCAGAGTCAAGTAAACATCAATCACAACAATTAGGGTCGGAGTCGAATTAAATTTGGAAAATTCTCCCCTCAAAATAAATAGGGACATAGTAATAACGGGCACACCAACGGCATCCACCGTATCAAAATGCTTTTTTAAATCAAGGGATTGCTGGAATAGAAGGCTCAGTCGAGCAGCTCTTCCGGCTGCCTGGTCTTGAAAGGGCGTCCACGCTTGGCTGGCAGAATCTGCCGTTTGGTCTTTTTTTCGAGCTCGGCCTTGAAGGCATAGGAGCCCACCGGCGCGCCCTTGGCCAGCGCGCCGCCGATCAGTTCCCCCTCCTCGCTGCCATAGCCCTGCCGTACCAGTTCGATGTAGGCGGCTTCGCGCTGGAAGGGCGTGTTGCCGAGTCCCCAGTACAGCATGTGGTCGGTGACCAGGGTATCGGACCGCAGGCCGGCGTGGTGGGCATAGCTGGACCAGCGGTAGTCGGCCGGTTCCGGCGCCAGCTGGGCGAGCACCGGCGCCAGCTCGAGGTAGCGGCTTGCGGCCAGCAGGTAGTGCGGGGCGTCGACCAGCGAGGTGCGGAAGCGGCCCTGGAACAGCGTGCCCGAGCGGCCGTACTTGCTGTTGAACCAGGGAACGTAATGGCGGCCGACCTTCTGCATCATCAGCGCCAGGCCGTCTTCGTCCGCGGGCGTGGCCAGCAGGATGACGTGATTCGGCATCAGGACCCAGGCGTGGACCGCCACCTTGTACAGCCGCGCGCACTCCTTCAGCCAGTCGTGGAAGCGCTCCTGGTCTTCGTCGTCGCGGAAGATGGGCTGGTTGTCGTTGCCGCGCTGGAGGATCAGGTGCGGCTGGTTCGGCAGGATCAGGCGGGGTTGGCGGGCCATGGCAGTATCGAGAATTGACTATGTCCCCGATTATATCCGCGCACACAGAAAAAATGCATCACCATGTCCCCAATTATCGGATTTTCTTGAAAATGCCGTCGAAAGGCGGCTCCGGCCACACCAGGCGCCAGGTTTCGCGGCTCTGCAGGTGCAGATACCAGACCTCGACCAGCACGATGCTGCCATCGCCATCGCCGTGGCGGTAGGGAACGGCCACCGGCACCTGCCTGGCCAGCCCACCGCTGACCTGCCCGGTCATCCAGCGTTCGAAGCTGCGGAATTCGACCAGGCTGGTGAAACCGTCGACTTCTTCCCAGGGGCAGGGAAACTTCATGGCGGATTGCCTCCATGCGCGCGATCGACAGCCTAGGGTATCAGGGTCCGGTCAAGACGACCATGCAGTCGAGCCGGACCAATTTCCTGGCGCTGTCGAATTCGACGCGGACATCCTCGCGCCGGCTGACCAGGAAACCGGTTTCCCTGAGCCTCACGTACAGCCGGCGTGTATCGTCGGCGTCGTACCCCGGCAGCGGTTCGGGCGCCTCGTAGCGCAGCTTCCTGTGCTGGATTTCCTTCACGACCTCGGGATAAGGCATCCCCGGCCCGAGCGAGGCCATGAACTTTTCCGTCGAAGCGCTGCAAGTTGACGGATCGCCGTCAGCTTCCTGGTGCAGCGACTGCCAGGCCAGCAGCACGCCGGCGCCAGCCGCGCATGCAAGCAAGAGCCAGGCATTGCGCCTCATGCGCTCGAGGGTTTCAGGCCAGCGTGAAACCGGCCGACAGGCTGTAGCCCTCGCCGTAGGCACTGCGCAGCGGCAAGTCCTGGCCGAGGCCGGTGCGCGCTTTCTTGCGCAGGCGGTAGACCAGCATGTCGACGCGGCGGCTGGCATCCGGATCGTCGCCGCCCATGCCGGCCACGATCACCTGGCGCGGCACCGGCCGGGTATTGATGGTCAGCAGGTGCAGGAAATTGCACTCCTTTTCCGTCAGGTCGATGACCTTGCCCATCAGCTCGAGCTGGCGGGCGGACACGCGCAGCGTCCACTTGCTCGGCGCCGGGGGCGGCGCCGAGGGACGCACGCGGCGATCCAGCGCCTCGATGTGGGCGGCCAGCTCGGGGAACTTGATCGGCTTGGTGAGATAGTGGTCCGCCCCCAGGCGCAGGCCGAGGATGCGGTTGTCGAACGCGACCCGTCCGGTCAAGACCAGCAGGCCGATCTCCGGATACAGCTGGCGCATCCGCGGGATGACGTTGAACCCGTCTTCGTCCGGCAAGCCGAGGTCGAGCACCACCACGGCGGCAGGCGTGCGGGTCAGCGCCGCCCACATGTCGCCGGCGGTGGTCGCGATCGTGACGTCGTGGCCGAGCTCCGTGAGGAAGTCGGCCATGTCGCCGGCGTATTCGCCATTGTCTTCAACAATCAGTATTTGCGTCATGGGTTGGCCATGTCTTTATTCGTTTTCCCGGTCTCTCTCTGTTCGGGCGGCGATCCCGTAGGCCGTCCGATTATCACTGCTGGTCTGTCAGGAAGCAAGACCTTTCCCCGGCGCATCCTGTACCGGCAGCCACAGGCGGAATTCCGCCCCGCCTTGCGGCGCCGCCGCATGCTCCAGCGTGCCGCCGTGCACTTCGACGACGGAGCGCGCCATGTACAGGCCCAGGCCGCTGCCCGGCAGGCCGGCGGCATTGCTGCCGCGATAGCCCTTGTCGAAGATGCGCGGCAGGTCGGCCGGCGGCACGCCCGTCCCCGCATCGCGCAGCGCCAGCTCGACGCCGCTTTCCCTGCGCCGTCCCAGCACCGTCAGGGCTGCGTCGGCCGGCGTGTAGCGCAGCGCGTTCTCGAGCAAAATCTTCAGCGCCAGACGCAGGCCGGCGGGTTCGCCGCGCAACTGGGCCGGCAGCTCGTCCACCTCCAGCGCCACCTTCCTGCCGGCCACGCGCGCCTGCGCCACCAGCTCTTCCAGCAGCAGGCGCGGCGCCACCGATTTCTCCTGGCGCTGGCGCCCCAGCGCCGCCATCCGTTCCGGCGACAGGTAGTCGTCCAGCATCGCGATCAGGCGGTCGGTTGCGGTCGCGATCTTGCGGTAGCGCTGGCGCGTCGGCTCGTCGGCTTTCGTGTTGGTCGCTTCCAGCCGCTGGATGGCGCCGTCGATGGTCGACAGAGGCGTGCGGAACTCGTGGTTCAGCATGCTGGCGAAATGCTTCTGCTCGCGTTCGCGCTCGCGCCGCGCGGACTGGTCGCGCACCAGGCCGGCCAGCGCCTGCGCCCTGCCCGCCTCGTCCAGCAGCAGGGTCGAGATCACTTCCACCGGCACTTCGCGTCCATCCGGCCGCAGGATGTCGTACTCGCGCACCACGCGCAGGCGCGAACCGTCGCCCGCGGCAAAGCGGCGCAGGCGCTCCTGCAAGCCGGCGCACAAGGGTGCCAGCGGTCCCTCCTTATTAGTTAACAAATGTTCATGAACATCGAGAACGCAATAACCCAGCATGTCGTTGACGTTTGGACTGATATAGATCGGCAAGCCGCTCGCGCAATCGAGGATGAAGGCCAGGTCGCCGCCGAGTTCGGCAATGGTACGGAAGGCGTCGGCCGTCGCCAGGGTATTTACCGGCTCCGCACGGCCAGACAGAGGAAGGTGGGCGCTGCGGGCCATGGAACCCTTCACGAAAGTATGTTCAGTCGTGAAGTATAGTGCCCTGTTTAGTAATTTGTATAGAACGGTGACTCTAAGACGTTTCTTTTGAGTACCTACGCCGCATGAACGTCGTCCCCGCTTTCGCGGGGAGTCGTGTCGGGCCATGCCCGGCACGACGGCAACTTTTAGTCTTCTAAAGGCGCAAAAATCGCCTGCAGGTCTTCCTGCGTCAACGCCATCTTCTGCGATTCGCCTTCGGACAGGATCGACTGCGCCAGTTCCGACTTCTTCTGCTGCAGCAGCTGGATCTTCTCTTCCAGCGTGCCTTTCGCAATCAGCTTGTAGACGAACACCGGCTTGTCCTGGCCGATGCGCCAGGCACGGTCGGTGGCCTGGTTTTCGGCTGCCGGGTTCCACCACGGGTCGTAGTGGATCACGGTGTCGGCCGCAGTCAGGTTCAGGCCGACGCCGCCGGCCTTCAGGCTGATCAGGAAGATCGGCACCGCGCCCTGCTGGAAGGCGGCCACCTGGGCCGAGCGGTCGCGGGTTTCGCCGGTCAGCAGCGCATAGCGGATGCCGCGTGCTTCCAGCTCTTCCTCGATCAGGGCCAGCATACTGGTGAACTGCGAGAACACCAGGATCTTGCGGCCCTCGCCCAGCAGGTCGTCGATCATCTGCATCAGGTCGGTCAGCTTGGCCGATATCGCCGCCGTGTTCTTGCGCGACGGCATGGCTTTCACCAGGCGCGGGTCGCAGCAGACCTGGCGCAGTTTCAGCAGCGCTTCCAGGATCACGATCTGGCTGCGCGCCACGCCCTTGCGGTCGATCTCCTCGCGCACCTTCTTGTCCATTGCCAGGCGCACGGTCTCGTAGAGGTCGCGCTGCGGACCGCTGAGCTCGATGCGGCGGATCATCTCGGTTTTTTCCGGCAGTTCCTTGGCCACATGGTCCTTGGTGCGGCGCAGCAGGAAAGGCTTGATGCGGCGACTCAGCAGCGAGCGGCGCACCGGATCGTCCTGGCGTTCGATCGGATGGCGGAACTGACTATTGAAGGTCTTCTCGTCGCCAAGCAGGCCCGGCAGCAGGAAGTGGAACTGCGACCACAGCTCGCCCAGGTGATTTTCCAGCGGCGTGCCGGACAGGCACAGGCGGTGGCGCGCGTTCAGCGAGCCGGCCGTCTGTGCCGCCTTCGAGCGGGTGTTCTTGATGTAGTGCGATTCGTCCAGGATCACCAGGTGGTACTCGTGCTCGCGCAGCTTTTCCTCGTCGCGCGGCAGCAGGGCGTAGGTGGTCAGCACGATGTCGGCGCCGTCGATCTGGTCGAACAGCTCCATGCGTTCCTTGCCTTGCAGCAGCAGCACCTTCAGGCTGGGGGCGAAGCGCGCGGCTTCTTCCATCCAGTTCATCATGAGGCTGGTCGGCGCGATCACCAGCGCCGGGCTGGTCAGGCGGCCCGCTTCCTTTTCCGTCAGGATGTGGGCGATGGTCTGCACGGTTTTACCGAGGCCCATGTCGTCGGCCAGGATGCCGCCCAGGTCGTATTCGCGCAGGAACTGCATCCAGGCCAGACCGTCGAGCTGGTAGTCGCGCAGGGTCGCCCGCAGGCCTGTCGGCGCGTCGACCTTCTTGACCTTGCCGAACTGGCTCAGCTTGCGGCCGGTCTCGCGCAGGCGTTCGCCGCCGGTCCAGGTGAACTCGGCGCCGCGGGCCAGCTCTTCCAGGCGCGCCGCGTCCAGGGTCGACAGGCGCACCCTGGCCTTGATCTTGTCGTTGAAATACAGCTCGCCCAGGGTCGACAGGATGGGTTTCACGCGGCCCCAGGGCAGCGCCACGCGCAGGCCGTCGGGCAGGGTCGCCAGCATCTGGTCGGCTTCAAGGTGGACGGCCAGCACTTCCGGATTGAAATCCAGCGGTGCGCTGCGGATCAGCTGGACCAGCACCGGCAGCAGCGGCACCCGCTTGCAGTTGACGACGATGCCCAGCTCCAGCTCGAACCAGGCGTTGCCGGCCTCGGCCGGCTCGTCGATGTCGGCATACCAGTCTTCGACCGGCACCACGTCGTAGCGGTACTTGGCCGATTTCTGCATCTGCCAGCCGAGATCGGCCAGGGATTCGAGGTCGTTGCCGGCAAAGCGCAGCCACTGCGCCTGGCCGTCCAGCAGCAGCGCCCCGGACAGCGAGCTCAGCGGCGTCGTGGCCGGCTTGCGGAAGCCCATCTTGTTGAGGATGTCGAGCGCCTTCGCCTCGGCGGCTTCGTCGCGGGCGATGATCTCGGTGACGTCGCCGATCTGGCGCACCACGCGCTGGGCCGGGTCGAAGGAGATGCGCTGGCCGTCATAGTCGAAGGACAGGACGGCGAAGTCCTGCCAGCGCTGGCCATTGCCCTCGGCCACAGGAATCGCGTCCAGCAGCAGGTGGGGCACCGGCTTGACGTCGTCGCGCAGGCGCTGGGTGAGCGGCTGCGGCAACGGCATCAACTGTTGCAGGCCGTGCGCCAGCAGCAGCTGCGACACGCGCTTCTTGTCGTTGCCGCCCAGGGCCGGGGCTTGCGCCACCAGGGCCTGCAGCTCGGCCAGCGAGATGTCGATGCCGCCACGGTTCAACTCGAGAGGACCGCAGGACAGGTTGTCGATGTACCACGGCGGATCGGTCGGCAGCATGTAGTCGACCAGGTCGGCGCCGGCGTGGGTCGCGCCCTTGGCCGGTTCCACCGACCAGCCGAGCTTGGCCGTACGACCCTCGTCGCGCCAGGCCAGGCTGGCCTTGCGCACAGGTCCCTGTTGCAAGGGATACAGCAGGCCATTGGTCATGTCGGACCAGGAATTCGCCCACAGCAGCTTGCCCTGCGCGAGCAATTGCTCCAGCAGGATGGCGCCCACCTTGCCCTTCGGCTCGGTGGCGCTGGTGCTCTGGTTCGACCCGCTGCGCATTGCAATAAAGAAACGAACCAGATCCTCGTCGTCGCCCTCCAGGTAAGCCGGCGGCGCCGACAGCAGGGAAAACACTTCGCCCACCGGGCTGGCCGCGGCCACGTCGCCGTTCGGACGCAGGCGCGCCTTGCACAGGCACACCGCGACGTGACGGCCGCCGCTGGTCGGGGCCATGACATAAACGAATTTGTACTGGACAGCTTTGGGGTCGGCGACTTCCGCGGTCAGCTTCGGCTGGGGATGTGCTGCCGCTTCGACCCTTTGCAGCCAGCTCAACACCGGGGCAGGCAGGGCCGGCGCGCGTGCTGGCGCTCGAGCCGGAGGTGCCTCGCTGGTGTCGTCGCGATGAAGATCAACTGTGTGCATGGGTCTCACGAGTCTGTATGAAAAAAAACAACAACCGATATTATCCTTCATGCGGTCCGTTCTGTTTTGTTCGGAATCGCACCTTGCCAAGAAATCTTTACCGGCCGAAAGAAAGCAAAAGAGAGAAAAGTTACACTCTTCCGCGGGTTTACACCACCCCTACACGAACGAGCACGGCCAATAATTCGGTGGGCAACAACTGTCAAGACTGGCGCATCCGTCGCGTTTGCGTATCATTGCCCGTCTGACTCACTGATTTCCATACCATGCTGCCTTCGATCGAACAACGCCTCGCCCAAGAACTGTCCGCCAAACCGGTCCAGGTGGCTGCTGCCGTCGCCCTGCTCGACGAAGGCGCCACCGTCCCCTTCATCGCCCGCTACCGCAAGGAAGCCACCGGCGGCCTCGACGACATCCAGTTGCGCCTGCTGGAAGAGCGCCTGCGCTACCTGCGCGAGCTGGAAGACCGCCGCGCCGCGGTGATCGCCTCGATTACCGAGCAGAACAAGATGACGCCGGAACTGCTCGACGCCATCACCCATGCGGAAGACAAGACCCGCCTGGAAGACCTCTACCTGCCCTACAAGCAGAAGCGCCGCACCAAGGCCCAGATCGCGATCGAAGCCGGGCTGGCGCCGCTGGCCGATTCCCTGCTGGCCGACCCGTCGCAGAATCCGGAAGAAGTGGCCTCCCAATACCTGCGCGAAGCCTTCACCAATGCCGACGGCGTCAACAACCCCGGCGTGGCGGACACCAAGGCGGCGCTGGACGGCGCGCGCCAGATCCTGATGGAGCGCTTCGCCGAAGATGCCGAACTGCTGCAGTCGCTGCGCGAATACGTGCAGGAACACGGTGTGGTCGAATCGAAAGTCGTCGAGGGCAAGCAGGAAGAAGGCGAGAAGTTCGCCGACTACTTCGATTACGCGGAACCGTTGTCGACCGTCCCCTCGCACCGCGCGCTGGCGCTGATGCGCGGCCGCCGCGAAGGCATCCTGGACGTCACCCTGCGCCTCGACAGCGAAGAAGAAAAGCCGAAATGGGACGCCCCGCACAATCCCTGCGAGAGCCGGATCGCGGCCCGCTTCGGCATCAAGGGCGCCGGCCGTCCGGCCGACAAATGGCTGCTCGACACCGCGCGCTGGACCTGGCGCGTGAAGAGCTTCATGTACATCGAGACCGAGCTGATGGGTCTGCTGCGCGAAAAGGCGGAGAGCGATGCCATCCACGTCTTCGCGCGCAACCTGAAGGATCTGCTGCTGGCGGCGCCGGCCGGTCCGCGCGCCACCATGGGCCTGGACCCGGGCCTGCGCACCGGCGTGAAAGTGGCCGTGGTCGACGCCACCGGCAAGGTGGTCGATACCGCCACCATCTACCCGCACGCGCCGCGCAACGACTGGGACGGCTCGCTGCACGTGCTGGGCCAGCTGGCCGCGAAGCACGGTGTGTCCCTGGTCTCGATCGGCAACGGCACCGCTTCGCGCGAGACCGATAAGCTGGCCCAGGACCTGATCAAGCAGCGTCCGGAACTGAAACTGACGAAAATCGTGGTGTCGGAAGCGGGCGCCTCGGTGTATTCGGCCTCGGAATTCGCGTCGCGCGAGCTGCCGGAGCTGGACGTCTCGCTGCGCGGCGCGGTCTCGATCGCGCGCCGCCTGCAGGATCCGCTGGCGGAACTCGTGAAAATCGACCCGAAATCGATCGGCGTCGGCCAGTACCAGCACGACGTCTCCCAGACCCAGCTGGCGCGCCAGCTCGACGCCGTGGTCGAGGATTGCGTGAATGCGGTGGGCGTGGACGTCAACACGGCCTCGGCGCCGCTGCTGGCGCGCGTATCCGGCTTATCAAGCAGCGTGGCCCAGAGCATCGTCACCTACCGCGACATGAAGGGCGCCTTCGCCTCGCGCGCGGCGCTGAAGAACGTGCCGCGCCTGGGCGATAAAACCTTCGAGCAGGCGGCCGGCTTCCTGCGCGTGATGAACGGCGATAATCCGCTGGACGCCTCGGCGGTGCACCCGGAGTCGTATCCGGTGGTCGAAAAGATCCTGGCCGACATCAAGCGCGACATCAAGAGCGTGATCGGCGACGGCTCGCTGGTCAAGACCCTGAACCCGGCCAGGTACGCGGACGAGAAGTTCGGCGTGCCGACCGTCAGCGACATCCTGAAGGAACTGGAAAAGCCGGGCCGCGACCCGCGTCCGGAATTCACCACCGCCACCTTCAAGGAGGGCGTCGAAGAGATCTCGGACCTGCGCCCGGACATGATCCTGGAAGGCGTGGTGACCAATGTCGCCGCCTTCGGCGCCTTCGTCGACGTCGGCGTGCACCAGGACGGCCTGGTGCATATCTCGGCCCTGTCGAACACCTTCGTCAAGGATCCGCACACGGTGGTGAAGGCCGGCCAGGTGGTGAAAGTGAAAGTGCTGGAAGTCGACGTCAAGCGCAAGCGCATCGCGCTGACCATGCGCCTGTCGGATTCCGCACCGCAGGCGGGCTCGCAGCCGCAGCAGCGCGGCGACCGCGACGACCGCAAGCGCCTGGCTGATCATCAAAATAAGCACCAGCGCGATAACCAGCGCCAGGACCGTTCTTCCCCACCGGCCGGCGGCGCGATGGCGGCGGCGTTTGCCAAGCTGAAGAAGTAAGCTGCCCGTGTTCGCCATCACGCCCGCCGATCCGGACAGTCCCGAGAGCCGGGCCCTGCTCCGTGAACTCGGCGCGGCGCTGGCGGCGATCACCGGCAGCGACGGCACCGCCTCCTTCGATGCGGCCGACGTGCGCGGCGAGCGCGCCTGCTTCCTGCTTGCCCGCGATGCGGATGGGCGAGCGGTGGGTTGCGGGGCGCTGCGGCCGCTGGCCGATGGCGTGGCCGAGCTGAAGCGGATGTATGCACGGCCCGGGAGCGGTGCCGGACGGTGTTTACTGGCGGCGCTGGAGCGGCAGGCTTCAGCCTTCGGCTACACCGAAGTCTGGCTGGAGACGCGCAGGGTGAATGCGCGGGCGGTAGGGTTTTATGGGAAGCATGGCTATCTTGTCATTCCCAACTACGGCCAGTATGTTGGCCGGGCCGAGGCTGTCTGCCTGGGAAAGACATTGAACACCCAACGTCGTTCCCGCGAAGGCGGGATAGTGCCCCCGGCACTATCCCCCCAAAGTTTGCCTGCGTTCCGGTAACTCAAGCAGAACTTGGATCCCCGCCTTCGCGGGGACGACGAGGCAGATGCGAGAACGACGTCTGCCGACGTTCAGCTTTTCTTATAAAATGCCGCCATCCCTCCAAATTTCTCCTCGAAGGCAAAACCAAATGAGCGACGTACAAAACTGGATCAAAGAAACCGTGACCAACACGCCGGTCGTGCTGTTCATGAAGGGCACCGCCCAGTTCCCGCAATGCGGCTTTTCCGGCCGCGCCATCCAGATCCTGAAAGCCTGCGGCGTCGACAACATCGCCACCGTGAACGTGCTCGATGATGCGGAAGTCCGCCAGGGTATCAAGGAATTCTCGAACTGGCCGACCGTCCCGCAACTGTATGTGAACGGCGAATTCGTCGGCGGCTCGGACATCATGACCGAGATGTACGAATCCGGCGAACTGCAGACCCTGCTGAAAAAGAATGGCTGATCGCCCTCGCCGGATCGTCGTCGCCATCACCGGCGCGACCGGCGCGATCTACGGCGTGCGGCTGCTCGAGCGGCTGCGCGCGATTCCCGGCGTCGAGACCCACCTGGTCATTTCCGACGCCGCTTCCCTCACCCTGCATCAGGAAGTCGGCCTGCAACGGCGCGACGTGGAAGCGCTCGCCCATGTGGTGCACAAGAACCGCGAGATCGGCGCCTCCATCGCCAGCGGTTCCTTCCAGACCGACGGCATGGTGATCGCCCCCTGTTCGATGAAGACCCTGGCCGCGGTGGCGCATGGGCTATCGGACAACCTGATCGCACGCGCGGCCGACGTGATCCTGAAGGAACGCCGGCGCCTGGTGCTGATGGTGCGCGAGACGCCGTTCAACCTGGCGCACCTGCGCAATATGACGGCCGTCACCGAGATGGGCGGCATCGTGTTCCCGCCCCTGCCGAGCTTCTACAACAACCCGGGAAGCATCGCCGAGATGGTCGACCACACGGTCGCGCGCGTCATCGACCTGCTGGGCATCGAGAACGAGCTCGCGCCGCGCTGGGCGGGCATGAAGAACGACACCGCCTGACTAGCGGGGTTCTCCGTAGCGCTCCTGCTCTGCCTCCCTTGCTTCTCTTGCGTCTTCGATTTTTCTGCGCTGCTCGTTACGTTTGCGCATGATTTCTGCGTGTTGGGCCGCCGTCATCGGCGGCGTGGTCATGAGGTCTTTCAACTGCGCGGTACTGCTGTAGTTATTAATCATGAGGGCACTGCATCCTTATATGACCGATAACGCTGGCGGGCGCCAGTAGCAGGTAGATTATGCGCGAGACTCGGCAGTTTGTCCCGTCCCGTTGAAGAAAAATTGCAGTAGAGAATAAATAGACAACGGCCCGGCCGGACGTGCTCCGGGCGGGCCGCGATGCCATACAGGCAGGGCTTACTTCGGCTGGTGGTTCATGCGCACCAGCATGCGGATGAACTCGCGTGCCAGCTGCTTGTGGTGCTCGTCCAGGCGCTGCAGGTCGGCGATCAGCTTGACGTCGGCCGATTCGAAACGGGCCGATGCATCGGCGGTTTCGCCGCCGGCCGGGGCGTTTTCGGAGCCGCCGAAGCGCAGCCAGTCGGCCGGCACGCCCAGCCACTGGGCGATCATGCGCAGTTTTTCCTGGGTCGGGATGGCTTCGCCGACCAGCCATTTGCGTGCGGCGTGGACCGTGATCGGCCGGCCTTCGAAGCGAATGTTAAATTCGCGCGCCAGCCGCGTCGGGCTGTCCGGCGAGTAATGGGCATTCTTCAAGGCTTGCTGCAGACGTTCGCTGAAGCTTTCGCGCTCGTTAGTCGAATTCATCGGTGGTACTAGTGGTTCATGCAGGGCCGTCATGGTTTCTCCATGGTTCAGACCTTGTGTAACAGATGAAAAGTCTGAAAGTAACAAACGTGTGAGTATTGACCAATTCTCACAGTGCTGTCCAGCAATTATCGCGCTTTGGGCCAAGAGAATAGGTAAGTGTGAAAAATATCCTACAGGAAAAAGAAAACGTTTGCTTGTCGGATTTCAGTCGTGTAAACGAAAAAGGCAAGCCCAAGGCTTGCCTGCAAGACATCATATGAAAGAAACAGGACCGAAATCAGGCCAATCCGAAGCGGATGACACCGTCGGCGCCGGTTACACGCGTGAGGATACCGGCGTACCAGAGCGCATGCAGATGGGCCAGGGCCTCGCCGATTGCAAAGCCGAGCTGGTGGGCGTCGAGCTGGCGCCGGAACATCAGCGGAACAATGTCAACTGCGGAGCGCGGCTCGGTGCAGGCAGCGCGCACCTCGTCCAGCCGGGCCGCGTGGTGTTCACGCAACTGCCGGATGCGCACGTGCAGGCCGCGGAAGGGTTTGCCGTGCGAGGGCAGCACCAGGGTGTCCTCCGGGAGATCGGCGAACTTGTCGAGCGAAGCCAGATATTGTGTGAGCGGATCGCCTTCCGGCTCGACCGCGAACACCGAGACATTCGTGGAGATGCGCGGCAGCACCATATCGCCGGAGATCAGGATCCTGCCCTCCTCCGCATACAGCGACACATGCTCGGGCGAGTGGCCGAAGCCCGTGATCACGCGCCATTCACGGCCGGCCATCTTCACACGCTGGCCATCCTGCAGCCGGGTATAGCTCGGCGGCACGGCCGGCACCAGGCTCGGGTAGTAATTGCGGCGGCCCTGCATCTGCGCCAGCAGACCGGCGTCGAGCAGGCCGTGGCGCTGGAAGTGGGGAATCGCCGACGGGCCATCCACGCCCGGCAGCGCGGCCGCCATCATGCGCGCAAAGCCGAACTCGGCGGCGCTGGTCCAGAACGGCGCCGCGAAACGCTCGCACAGCCAGCCGGACAGGCCGACGTGGTCCGGATGGCAGTGGGTCGCGAACACGCGCAGCAGCGGCCGGCCATCCATCGGCCCGGCGATCACCTGTTCCCAGGCGGCGCGGGTAGCGTCGGTGCCGGCGCCACAATCGACCAGCGCATAGCCGGCCCGGTCGCCGGCGCGGTCGTCCAGCAGCCACAGGTTGATGTGGTCGAGGGCGAAGGGCAGCGGCATGCGCAACCAGCGCAGGCCGGGCGCGAGTTCGTGCACGGTGCCGGGCGCCGGAATGTCGTCGCCGAAGGGATAGGACAGCTGGGATTCGAGAAGGTTCATGCGGAGAATCTTTCGTGTTGGGCGGGCGCCGCAGGCTACAATGCATGCAACATTGACGTTGACGTAAACGGAAACAAAAGCGCAGACTGCGATTCTATGTGATTTTCGACTATGCAGAATAATATGGGCCCGACCTACACCATCGCCGAACTGGCACGCGAATTCGACATCACCGCCCGCGCCATCCGCTTCTATGAAGACCAGGGGCTGCTCAGCCCGATGCGCGAAGGCCAGGGCGGCCGCAACCGCGTCTACACCCCGCGCGACCGCACGCGCCTGAAGCTGACCCTGCGCGGCAAGCGCCTGGGGCTGACCTTGTCGGAGATCAAGAGCATCATCGACATGTACGAAACGCCGAAGGACACCGTGGCCCAGATCAACCGCTTCCTCGGCGTCCTGGCCCACCAGCGCGATACCCTCGAGCAGCAACGCGCCGACATCGAGATGTCGCTGGCCGAGATCGCCGTCCACGAGGACGAATGCCGGCGCCTGCTGGCCGAGGCGGGCACCGCGCCGCAACCCGCCGATTCGCAGCGCGACGCCGCCTGACAAGAACGTCCTGTTTGCGGCAACACCTTGTCGTCATGGAAAGAGCAACGCCGCATGTCGCTTGACGTTTACGTTAACGTCACTCCGCGCTATCATCCGGTCTAGCCATCCGCCATCCAGCCATAACGACACACGAGACACGAGAGGACGACATGCTGCATCTCCCAGGCTTGACCTTTGACCACGGCGAAGACATCGCCGCGCTGCGCGAAGCAGTGCAACAGTTCGCGGCGAGCGAAATCGCCCCGCGCGCGGCCGAGATCGACCGTACCGACCAGTTCCCGATGGATTTGTGGAAGAAGATGGGCGAGCTGGGCCTGCTGGGCATTACCGTGAGCGAGGAATACGGCGGCGCCGACATGGGCTACCTGGCCCACATCGTCGCGATGGAAGAGATCTCGCGCGCCTCGGCCTCGGTCGGCCTGTCCTACGGCGCCCACTCGAACCTGTGCGTGAACCAGATCAAGCGCAACGGCAGCGAAGAACAAAAACGTAAATATCTGCCCAAGCTGATCTCGGGCGAACACGTGGGCGCGCTGGCCATGTCCGAGCCGAACGCCGGTTCCGACGTCGTCAGCATGAAGCTGCGCGCCGAGCTGAAGGGCGACCGCTACGTGCTGAACGGCACCAAGATGTGGATCACCAACGGCCCGGACGCCGACACCCTGGTCGTCTACGCCAAGACCGACATCGAAGCCGGCGCGCGCGGCATGACCGCCTTCCTGATCGAAAAAGGTTTCAAAGGCTTCTCGATCGCGCAGAAGCTGGACAAGCTGGGCATGCGCGGCTCGCACACCGGCGAACTGGTGTTCCAGGATTGCGAAGTGCCGGTCGAGAACGTGCTGGGCGGCGTCGGCAAAGGCGTCAACGTGCTGATGTCGGGCCTGGACTTCGAGCGCACCGTGCTGTCCGGCGGCCCGCTGGGCATCATGTCAGCCTGCATGGACGTGGTCGTTCCCTACATCCACGAGCGCAAGCAGTTCGGCCAGGCCATCGGCGAGTTCCAGCTCATGCAGGGCAAGATCGCCGACATGTATTCGACCATGATGGCCTGCCGCGCCTACGTCTACGCCGTCGGCCAGGCCTGCGACCGCGCCGACAACCCGGCCGCCGTGCGCGCCCTGCGCAAGGACGCCGCCGGCGCCATCCTGTACAGCGCCGAGAAGGCGACCTGGATGGCCGGCGAAGCGATCCAGACCCTGGGCGGCAACGGCTACATCAACGAGTATCCGGTCGGCCGCCTGTGGCGCGACGCCAAGCTGTATGAAATCGGCGCCGGCACCAGCGAGATCCGCCGCATGCTGATCGGCCGCGAGCTGTTCGGCGAGACGGCTTGATCGACTAAAGGCTTCAACGCAGAGAGCGGAGAGGAGACGCGGGCTGGTGCATAGAGTCGAAAAGACCGCTGCCAGCCCGCACCCCGAATACGTCGTTCCCGCGGCTCATGAACGTCGTCCCCGCGAAGGCGGGGATCCAGGTTAGTAGCACATCAACCAAACTTGGGTTCCCGCCTGCGCGGGAACGACGGCTTTAAAGCTAACGGTCATAGTAGAAATACCAGGGTCCTCCCACTACCAAAACCGCAGCCTTACAATATCCCCGTCCACCCTCCACCGCGCAGAAAACCGATGACCCAGGCAAGTTTCCCCAAACTGCTCTCGTCGCAGGTCGCCTTCGACATCGCGCGGACCATCCTGGACGGCTTCGACCGCCATTACTCGCTGTTCCGCCAGGCCAGCCAGGCGGCCAAGGGCTATTTCGAGAAGGCCGACTGGAGCACCGCCCAGCGCGCCGCGCGTGAGCGCATCGACTTCTACGACAAGCGCGTGCAGGAGTGCGTGCACGTCCTCGAAGAAGCCTACGCGCCCGGGGACTTCAACGACGAGACCTGGCGCGAGACCAAGCTGCATTACATCGGCCTGCTGACCGGCCACAAGCGTCCCGAGCTGGCGGAAAGCTTTTTCAACTCCGTCAGCTGCCACATCCTGCACCGCCGCTACTACCGCAACGATTTCATTTTCGTGCGCCCGGCCGTCTCGACCGACTATATCGAGACCGATGAACCGCAGCCGACCTACCGCGTCTACTACCCGCGGGCGGACGGCCTGCGTTTCGCCCTGCGCCGCATCGTCACCAACTTCCAGCTGGCCTGCCCGTTCGCCGACCTCGACCGCGACGTCGCCCTGGTCGAGCGGCGCATGGTCGAGAAGTTCGGGCTGGACAAGGCGGAACCGAACCAGCAGCTGCAGGTGCTCTCAAACCTGTTCTTCCGCAACAAGGGTGCCTACATCGTCGGCCGCGCCATCAACGGCGCGCGCGAAGTCCCCTTCGTCATTCCGGTCCTGCACGACCGCGCCGGGCGGCTGGTCCTCGACACCGTGCTCACCGAACCCGAGCAGGTGCTGATCCTGTTCTCGTTCACGCGTGCCTACTTCCTGGTCGACATGGAAGTCCCGTCGAGCTATGTGCAGTTCCTGCGCAGCCTGATGCCGAAGAAGCCGAGGAGCGAACTCTACACCGTGCTCGGCCTGCAGAAACAGGGCAAGACCCTGTTCTACCGTGACTTCCTGCAGCACCTGAAGCACAGCTCGGACGAGTTCCGCATCGCCCCCGGCATTCCGGGCCTGGTGATGCTGGTGTTCGAGCTGCCGTCCTTCCCCTATGTGTTCAAGGCGATCAAGGACTGGTATCCGCCGCCGAAGGAAACCACGCGCGAGAGAATCAAGGAAAAATACCTGCTGGTGAAGCACCACGACCGCGTGGGCCGCATGGCCGACACGCTGGAATACTCGGACGTCGCCTTCCCGCTGGCGCGCTTCCCGGAGCAGCTGCTGGACCAGCTGCGGCGCGACGCCCCTTCGCTGCTCGAGATCGAGGGCGACCGCGTCGTCATCAGGCACCTGTACATCGAGCGCCGCATGGTGCCGCTGAACCTGTACCTGCAGGACGCCGAGCGCAGCGGCGACGAAGCCCGCCTCGAGCACGGCGTGCTCGAGTACGGCAACGCGATCCGCGACCTGGTCGCCGCGAATATTTTTCCAGGCGATATGCTGTACAAGAATTTTGGCGTCACCCGCCACGGCCGCGTCGTGTTCTACGATTACGACGAGATCGAGTACCTCACCGACTGCAACTTCCGCGACATCCCGGCCCCGCGCAACGAAGAGGACGAGATGGCCGCCGAGCCCTGGTACCCGATCGGCCGGCACGACGTGTTTCCCGAGCAGTTCGAACGCTTCCTGCTCGCCAACCCGAAGATCCGCGCAGTCTTCATGCGCCATCACGCAGAACTTCTCACGCGCGCATGGTGGCAGTCGCACAAGGAACGCATCCAGGCCGGCGTGGTCGAGGACGTGTTCCCGTATCCGCAGCAAATCCGTTTTCACCCATTTAACCCGGCGGCCAGTCCGCCATCTTCCAACTTGGAGACCTTACAATGAATGATCCAGTCGTTATCGTCGGCGCAGCCCGTACCCCGATGGGTGCCTTCCAGGGCGATTTCTCCTCCAAGACCGCAAGCGACCTGGGCGCGGTGGCGATCAAGGCCGCCGTCGAACGCGCCGGCGTCGACCCAATCAAGGTCGAACACGTCTACTTCGGCAACTGCCTGATGGCCGGCCAGGGCCAGGCCCCGGCGCGCCAGGCGCTGATCAAGGCCGGCCTGCCGATGTCCACCGGCGCCGTGACCCTCTCCAAGATGTGCGGCTCGGCGATGCAGGCCGCGATCTTCGGCTACGACGCCCTGAAAGCCGGCAGCGCCGACGTGATCGTCGCCGGCGGCATGGAGTCGATGACCAACGCCCCCTACCTGATCCCGAAAGCACGCGGCGGCTACCGCATCGGCCACGCGCCGATGTTCGATCACATGATGCTGGACGGCCTCGAAGACGCCTACTCGCGCAACGAAAAGACCGGCGAAGGCCGCTCGATGGGCACCTTCGCCGAAGAGTGCGTGGCGACTTACCAGTTCACCCGCGAAGAGCAGGACAACTTCGCGATCGAATCCGTCAAGCGCGCGCAAGCCGCCAACAACGACGGCAGCTTCGCATGGGAAGTCGCGCCGGTGACCGTCGCCAACCGCCTGGGCGAACAGATCATCGAAAAGGATGAAGGCCCGCTGAAGGCCAAGATCGACAAGATCCCGTCGCTCAAGCCCGCCTTCAAGAAGGACGGCACCGTGACCGCCGCCTCGTCCTCGTCGATCAACGACGGCGCCGCCGCCCTGGTCATGATGCGCGAGTCGACCGCCAAGGAGCTGGGCCTGACCCCGATCGCCCGCGTCGTCGGCCACGCTACATTCGCCCAGGAACCGAACCTGTTCACCACCGCGCCGATCGGCTCGATGAAGAAGCTGTTCGAAAAGACCGGCTGGAAGGCCAGCGACGTCGACCTCTTCGAGATCAACGAAGCCTTCGCCGCGGTGCCGATGGCCGCCATGCGCGACCTCGACATCCCGCACAGCAAGGTCAACATCCACGGCGGCGCCTGCGCGCTGGGCCACCCGATCGGCGCCTCGGGCGCGCGCATCATCGTCACCCTGCTGGGCGCGCTGAAGAAGACCGGCGGCAAGCGTGGCGTGGCCTCGCTGTGCATTGGCGGCGGCGAAGCGACGGCGATGGCGATCGAGATGATCTGATCGCAGGGTGGGCACGGTGTGCCCACGTTCGGCGTTTGCGTGGGCACGGTGTGCCCACCCTACGCTATGCTGGCGATTTGTTACCAAATGCCTTAGGAGCTCATCATGTCCACCGCCCTCATTATTGGTGCCTCGCGCGGCATCGGCCACGAAATGGTGCGCCAGTACCGCGCCGACGGCTGGCGCGTGATCGCCACCGCCCGCAAACCGCAGGACTGCGACGCGCTGCGCGAACTGGGCGCCGAAGCCCACCAGCTCGACGTGACCAATCCGGAAGCGATCGGCGGCCTGGGATGGAAACTGGACGACGAGAAGATCGATCACGCCTGGCTGGTGGCTGGTGTCTACGGTCCGCGCCACGACGGCTTTCCGACCCAGCAGGAGTTCGACGCCGTCATGCACACCAACGTGCTGGCGGCGATGCGCCTGCTGCCCATCGTCGGCCCGCTGGTGGCGAACGCGCGCGGCAGGCTGGCGGTGATCTCTTCGCGCATGGGCTCGATCGGCGAGCGCAGCAATGCCTCCGGCTCGCTGTACCGCGCCAGCAAGGCGGCACTGAATTCGGTGCTGAAGGACGCCGCGCTGAGCTTCGGGCCGCAAGGCGTCACCTGCCTCAGCTTCCACCCGGGCTGGGTGCAGACCGACATGGGCGGCGCCGGCGCCCCGCTCAGCGTCGAAGAAAGCGTGCGCACCTTGCGCGCCACCCTGGCCGGGGCCGACGCCTCGAAGAACGGCGCCTTCCTGAACCACGACGGTACACCGATCAGCTGGTAAGCCGTCACGAACAACGATAACGATACGAGACATATGATTCTGAGCGAAGAACACCAGATGATCCGCGACGCCCTGCGCAGCTATTCGCAGGAGCGCCTCGCACCCAACGCAGCGCGCTGGGACCGCGAGCAGCATTTTCCGAAAGAGGAACTGAAGGAACTGGCCCAGCTGGGCGCCTTCGGTGTCGCGGTGCCGGAACAGTACGGCGGCGCGGGCCTCGACTACGTGTCGCTGGCCCTGGTGCTGGAAGAGATTGCGGCCGGCGACGGCGGCACCTCGACCATCATCTCGGTGAACAACTGCCCGGTATGCTCGATCGCGATGATGTACGCGAACGAGGCGCAAAAGGAAAAGTGGCTGCGCCCGCTGGCGCAAGGCGAGATGCTGGGCGCCTTCGCCCTCACCGAGCCGCATACCGGCAGCGATGCCGCCGCCCTGCGCACCACCGCCACCCGTGATGGCGACCATTACGTCATCAACGGCACCAAGCAGTTCATTACCAGCGGCAAGAACGGCGACGTCGCCATCGTCATGGCGGTCACGGACAAAGCCGCCGGCAAGAAGGGCATCAGCGCCTTCTGGGTGCCGACGAATACGCCCGGCTACATCGTCGCCGGCATCGAACACAAGATGGGCCAGCACTCCTCGGACACAGCGCAGATCGTGTTCGAGAACTGCCGTATCCCGGCGGAGAACCTGATCGGCGAAGAAGGGCAAGGCTACAAGATCGCCCTGTCCGGCCTGGAGGGCGGCCGCATCGGCATCGCCTCGCAATCGGTCGGCATGGCGCGCGCAGCCTTCGAAGCGGCGCTGGCCTATGCGAAGGAACGCGAGAGCTTCGGCACCGCCATCTTCGACCACCAGGCCGTGCAGTTCCGCCTGGCCGAGATGGCCATGCAGATCGAAGCCGCGCGCCAGCTGATCCTGCACGCGGCCTCGATGAAGGACGCGGGCCTGCCCTGCCTGAAGGAAGCGGCGATGGCCAAGCTGTTCGCCTCCGAGATGGCCGAGCGCGTCGTCTCCAGCGCCATGCAGGTGTTCGGCGGCTACGGCTACGTGGCCGACTTCCCGGTCGAGCGCATCTACCGCGATGTGCGCGTGTGCCAGATCTACGAAGGCACCAGCGACATCCAGAAGATCCTGATCGCGCGGGCGCTGTGAACATCCGGCCGGCAGGTGCGGCCGACCTGCCGCCCTTCTTCGTCTACCTGGACGATCATTTGCGCGACAACGGTCGTGATGGCGCCCCGCTGTTCCAGCCCTTGTCGAGGGCGCAGTCGCAGCTCCCGCCCGGCCTGAAGGTGGCCTTCATCGAAGGTCTCGCCATCCCGGTCGGCGAGCCGGGCTGGCGCCGCCTGTGGCTGGCGGTCGATAGCCGCGGCTCGATCGCGGGCCACATCGATTTGCGTGCGCGGCCGGAACCGCTGGCGCGGCATCGCGCGATGCTGGGGATGGGCGTGCATCGGGCTTACCGCCGGCGTGGACTGGGGGCGCAATTGGTCGATACCGCCATCGACTGGGCGCGCAGCCAGGATGGGCTGAAATGGATCGACCTCGAAGTCCTGTCGGAGAACCGGCCGGCCGTGGCGCTTTACCTGCGTTCGGGTTTTGCGATGACGGCGAGGATCGAGGACATGCTGGAGATCGATGGTGTGAGCCAGGATCTGAGCTACATGACGCGCGCGCTGGGCTGAACATTCGCCGGTTCACTTTGCCGAGCAGTCATGCTAGAGTTGCAATTATTTACCAATAAGCAACTCTTGACCTCCCCTCATCATGTCCCGTACCAACTCCAGTTCGTCGTCCGGAAGTAGCGCTGCTTAGAACCCCTCCAGCACGATCTTCCCGCGCGCGCGCCCCGACTCGATCAGCGCATGCGCCCGCCGCAGATTCTCCGCATTGATGCGCCCGAAGTTCTCGTTCGCCGTGGTGCGGATCGTCCCCGCATCGACCAGCTCCGCCAGCCGATCCAGGATGCGGTGCTGCTCGATCATGTCGGGCGTGTTGAACAGCGAGCGCGTGAACATCAGCTCCCAGTGCAGCGACACCGCCTTGCGCTTGAATTTCATGATGTCGAGCGGCGTGGTCGGGTCGTCGATCAGGCTGTACTTGCCCTGCGGCGCGATGGCCTCGACAACCTGGTCGAAGTGCTGGTCGCTGTGGGTCAGGCTGACCACGTACTCCGGCTGGGCCAGCCCGGCGGCCGCGATCTCCGCCGCCAGCGGCTTGCTGTGGTCGATCACATGATGGGCGCCGAGTTCGCGCACCCATTCCCGCGTTTCAGGGCGCGAAGCGGTGCCGATGATGGTCAATTGCGTGAGCTGGCGCGCCAGCTGCACCAGGATCGAGCCGACGCCGCCCGCCGCGCCGATCACCAGCAGCGTCTTCCCTTTACCGCTATCGTCGCGAGGCACCTGCAGGCGGTCGAACAGCATCTCCCAGGCCGTCAGGCCGGTCAGCGGCAGCGCCGCGGCGGCGCCGAAATCCAGCGAGGCCGGCATGCGGCCGACGATGCGCTCGTCGACCAGCTGCAGCTCGCTGTTGCTGCCGGCGCGGGCAATCGAGCCGGCATACCAGACGCGGTCGCCCGGCTTGAACAGGGTGACTTCCGGGCCGACGGCTTTCACGATACCGGTCGCATCCCAGCCCAGCACCTTCCACTGCCCCGCTTCCGGTTTGGCGCTCTTTCTCACCTTGGTGTCGACCGGATTGACCGACACCGCGCGCACCTCGACCAGCAGGTCGTGGCCCTTGGCGACCGGATCGGGCAGCGTGATGTCGACCAGCGATTCCGGCTGGTCGATGGCGAGGTTGTTCTGGTATCCGATGGCTTTCATGTGCAGGCTCCTTGTCGAAATAACGATGCGATGGATGCCATTCTGACCAGCCCGGGCTTTTTGATAAACTGGGCAATCCGGATATCACTTTCAATGAAATCTTGAAAATCAAGAAGCTGCAGGACCTGGAGACCTTCGTGGCCACCGCCGAACAGGGCAGCCTGTCGGCCGCCGCAAGAATGCTCGACATCTCGCCGGCGGTGGCCAGCGCCAGCCTGAAGCGCCTGGAGACCGACCTCGACGCGGCCCTGTTCGTCCGCAGCACGCGCAGCATGCGCCTGACCCTGGCCGGCGAGCGCCTGCTGGCGCGCAGCAAGGCCTTACTGGACGGCCTGCGCGAAGCGGAAGACGAAGTACGGGCTGGCCAGGATGCCATCGAAGGCCAGCTGCAGATCTCGATGCCTTCCGACCTCGGACGCCATGTAGTGCTGCCCTGGCTGAACGATTTCCAGGCGCGCTATCCGGGCGTGAAGCTGAAGCTGCAGCTCACCGACCGCCTCGCCAACATCTACCGCGAACCGGTCGACATCGCGCTGCGCTTCGGCGCGCAGCCGGAATCCAGCATGGTGGCGCTGCCGCTGCTGGAAGAAAACCGGCGCGTGCTGTGCGCTTCGCCGGCCTATCTGGCACGGCATGGCGTGCCGGCCTCGCCGCGCGAACTGGAAGCCCACAACTGCCTGTGCTTCATGCTGGACGAAGCCGTCAACGACCGCTGGCGCTTCCGCAAGGGAGACGAGGAGATCGAGGTCGCCGTGCAGGGCGACCGCGTGGCCGACGATTCCGAGATCGTCAAACGTTGGGCGCTGGCGGGCCTCGGCATCTGCTACCGCTCGCGCATCGACGTGCATGCCGACCTTGCCAGCGGCCGCCTGCGCCTGATCCTGCCGGAGTGGGAAGGCGTCAATGCGCCGCTGACGATGCTGGTGGCGAACCGCAAGCAGGTGTCGCCGGCGGTGCGGGTGCTGCGCGAATTCCTGGTGAGCCGCTGCAGGACGCTGGTGGGCAGCTGAAGCCGCCGCCAGCAGACTTGGCGCCACCGGTGCAGAATGCTCCTTTGATCATGAAAAGGAGGCGGCATGGACGCGCAGGCGACGATGGAACTATGGCAGCGGCAGCTGGAGGAAGTGCGGGCACGGGCGGAGCAGAACGGCGCTCGTGCCGGCGTGGTGCCGGCCGATCAGGCGCGTTCGATGACGGGCCTGGACATCATGCAGGCCCTGCTCGAAGGCCGCTTTCCCTACGCGCCGATCGCCGAGACCCTGGACTTCCGCCTCGTCGAAGTCAGCCGTGGCGAGGCGATCTTCCAGGGCACGCCGCAGCAGAAGCACCTGAACCCGATGGGCACCGTGCACGGCGGCTGGTACGCCACCCTGCTCGATTCGGCGGTCGGCTGCGCGGTGCAGACCAGCCTGGCGCCGGGCCAGGCCTACACCACGGCGGAACTGAGCGTGAACCTGGTGCGCGGCGCGCGCCTGGACGGCGGGCCGCTGCGGGCGATCGGCACCGTCCTGCATTGCGGCCGCCAGCTGGCCACCGCCGAAGGCAAGATCGTCGACGCGCAAGGCAGGCTGTATGCGCATGCGACCACCACCTGCATGGTCTTTAACGCCCGCTGAATCAGCTTACCGCAGGCTCCAGCAAGGTCAAAGTCTGCGCCGCCGTATCGAGGGTAGCGCGCACGCCCACCGGGATCGTGAACTGGTTGCGAATGTGGCCGAAGGAATAGCCGCTCACCGCCGGCACGTGCAGGGACTGCAGGTGCAGGTCGAGCGTTTCGTCCAGGCTCAAGGACGAGCCCTGACCTTGCGGGCCGCAGTTCTCGCAGATGCCGATCATGACCCCGGCCGCCTTGTCCAGGCCCACGGCCAGGTCCAGTTGCGTCATCCAGCGGTCGATCCGGTAGGGCTCTTCGTTCACCTCTTCGATGAACAGCAGGCTGTCGCGGAAATCGGCGGCATAGGGCGTGCCGGCCAGCGCGCTCACCAGCGACAGGTTGCCGCCCATGAGCGGGCCGGTGGCCACGCCGCCATGCACGGTGCGGATCGCGTACTGCGGCTCCTGCAGCGCGCGGCGCGCATTCTCCGCCGACATCGGAATCGTGTAGCTGGCGCGCGGATCCATCAGCACCGCCAGCATGTGCTGGTTCGAGTAATCGGACGGCGTGCTCGACGCCACCGGGCCGTGGAAGCTCACCACGCCGGCGTGGCGGTGGATGGCCAGGTGCAGGGCCGTGATGTCCGAGTAGCCGAGCAGGATCTTCGGGTGCTTGCGGATCAGTTCGAAGTCCAGGTGCTTGAGCAGCGAGATGCAGCCGGAGCCGCCGCGGATCGCCCAGATGGCTTTCACCTCGGGGTCGCGAACCATGCCGTGCAGGTCGGCGATGCGGGCCGCGACCGTGCCGCCGTAGTTGCCCCAGACCTCGCGCAGGTAGTTGCCCGGCTTGACCCGGAAGCCCAGCGCTTCGATGTTTTTCACGGCCTTCTGGATCGAGGCGTCGCTGGTGTAGCCGCCCGGTGCGATCAGGCCGACCAGGTCGCCCTTGTTGAGACGGGGAGGTTTGATCAGGTGTTTCATGGGAGAGGTGCGCGGACGCGTGGCCGCCAGGCTTGGCAACGCCGCCGGCAGCAGCAGCGAGGCGGCTGCCAGCTTGCCGAAACCGCGCCTGCTGATGGTGCTGTGACTCGACATATGCGCTAGCGTCTGAATTGAACAATGAAAAACGGCCCGCGGGCCGGGGAGACATGCTCCCCGGTCGACGGGCCGTTGGCGATACGGGCGATCAGAAGAACTTGTAGTTCGCCAGCAGCGTGAAGGAACGGCCACGCGGATCGGCCACACGCGGCTCCCAGGTGCTGCCCGCACCCGAGTTGCTGTCGTAGGTGATCGCGAACGGCGGGTCCTTGTCGAACAGGTTCTTGATGCCGGCCGTGATCGTGGTGTTCGGCACGCCGGTGTAGCTCAGGCTCAGGTGGAAGATCGAGTAAGCCTTGACGTCCGGATTGAGGTCGGCCGGATGGACGACGCCGTTGGCCACGCCCGGCAGCACCTGGTCCTTGTAGCCCGCGCGGTAGACGTTGGTCAGCGTGGTGTTCCAGTCGCCCTGCTTGTAGGTCAGGAAGGCGGTGTGCTTCCACTTCAGGCCGAGGTCGCCGGTGAAGGTGAACAGGCCGACTTCGCTGGGACCGAAGGCGCTGTTCGTGGTCGCGCGCGACTTCTTCTCCAGCAGGCGGGTACCGTCGATGCTGGCGGTCCAGGTGCCCTGGCCCAGCTTGCCGTTGGTGCGGGCGCCCAGTTCCAGGCCGCGGGTGATGCGCTCGCCGGCGTTCACCCAGCGCTGGTCGACGACGGTCAGGTTGCCGGCGCCGTCACGCAGGAACTGGTCCTTGAACAGGTTGTAGTTCGCGGTCATGGTCGCCAGCGTGAACGAGTCGATGGTGTTCTGCTTGCGGATTTCCCACAGGTCGGCATTCATCGAGAAGTTGGCCAGCGGCTGCCAGACCACGCCCAGCGTGCCCTGCTTGGCGGTTTCCGGACCCAGGTTGGTCCTGCCGCCGGTCCAGATGACCGGGGTGACCGATTCGCAGCCCGGCTTGCTGCTGTCGACCTTCAGGGTCGGGCACTTGGCCGGGTCGGCGAAGTCCTTGCCGGCGTACTGCGACTCGGTGATGCCGTTGAACAGCTGATTGAACGACGGTGCGCGGAAGCCGGTGTTGTACGAACCGCGGAACATCAGCGAATCGATCGGCTGGAAGCGGAACGAGTATTTCGGGTTGAAAGTGTTGCCGAAGCCGGAGTAATGATCCTGGCGGCCGGCGATGTTCAGCTCCAGCGACTTGGTGACCGGGATCAGGAACTCGAAGTAGACCGCCTTGATGTCGCGTTTCTGTTCTTTCAGCGCGTTCTGGTCGTCGAACGGCGCGTTCAGGATGGCCGGACGGGCTGACGCGGCACGGCCGTCGCCGTTGAACGAGTAGCCTTCGCGGCGCAGGTCCGTACCAATCGCGGCCATGACGGCGCCGGCCGGCAGCTGGAACACCTCGCCCGACAGCGCGGCGTCGGCCTGCGTCAGGGTGGTGCGGCCGCCGTACATGGTGACGCCTTCGGCCGAGGTGCTCTTGATCAGGTCGATCGCGGCCTGGCTCTGCTTCTCGCCCGGCAGCAGGAAGGGGTTGATGATGCCGGTACCCAGCGCATTGGCCAGGGCGGCGGTGTAGTTATAGCCCTTGCCCAGGTGCGATTCGGCTTCGCTGTAGGCCTTCGACAGGCCGACGCGGTAGTCGAAGCGGCGGCCGAACAGGGTCAGCGGACCATCGGCGCCGATTTGCAGGCGGCCTGCCTTGCTTTCGGTCTCGATCTCGCGGTTGCCGCACTCCATGCAGCGCCAGCGGTAGGCGATCGGCGAGCCATAGTTGGCGGCGATGCTCGGGAATACCTTGACCAGCTCGTTGTACACCATGTTGTACGCCGAGCCGGTGCTCGGGTAGAACGAGCTGTACGGGAAGTTGACGGTCGACGGCGAGATCTGGTTCGGCGAGAAGCTCTTCTTCGAGGTCACTTGCGAACCGACCAGTTCGGCGAACAGCTGGTGCTCGCCGCGCTGGATGGTCAGGCGCGCCAGGCCATTGTTGCTGGTCACCGGCTGCTGCAGGACGGCCGCACGGCCGGTATCCCATGCGCAGCCGTAAGCGGCGCTCGGGGTGTCCCACAGTTTTTCGTCATAGGCGGCCATGCCGTCGATGCTGTTGCAGCCTTTGCCGCCCGGCAGGTCCAGCACGCTGATGCCGTTGTACAGCTGGGTACCGCCTGCCGCCGCCACGCCGCTGGCGTTGGTGCCCAGCAGGGTCTTGCCGTACGAGGTCGGCGACACGCCGAACACGTTCGCGAACGGTGCGCCGCGGGTGTCGACCGACACGCCGCGGTTCGGCTGGAAGGTGTTGACGAAGTCGCGCTGGCTGCCCTTCAAGGCATTGTTCTCGGCGCGCGCGCCGGTCACCAGCAGGTTGTAGCCGTCCTTGTCGAGGTCGCCCCAGCCGCCGGTCAGGGAGGCGCGTGCGATGTTCGCACCGCCGTGCTGGGTAGCGTCTTCGAATGCCTGGGCTTCCAGGCCGTGGTAATTCTTCTTGGTGATGAAGTTGATCACGCCGCCGATCGCGTCGGTACCGTAGATCGCCGAAGCGCCGTCCTTCAGCACCTCGACGCGCTCCACCGCGGCGAACGGGATCGAGTTCAGGTCGACCGCCGAGCCCTTCATGCCGTAGGTCGCCACGCGGCGGCCGTTCAGCAGCACCAGGGTCGAGTCGGCGCCCTGGCCGCGCAGGTTGGCGCTCGAGGCGCCGTTGTTGCCGCGCTGGGCGCCGGAGGTGACGTCCGAGTTCGAGGCCAGGTTGTCCGAGCCGTTGCCGTTGACGTTCAGGTTGGCGATCAACTGCTCGGCGGTGACGATACCCTGGTCTTCCATCTGCTTGCGGCTGATGATTTCCAGCGGCAGCGCGCCTTCCTTGGCGATGCGCTTGATGCTACTACCCGTGATTTCAACGCGCTGGATCGGCTTATCCGCCGGCACTTCCTGTGCAACGGCCGGGCTGACGATGCCGATCAGGGCGATCATCTGTGCTAACTTCTTCAACTTCACGCGTCTCTCCTTGGGTAGTGCTGCGACTGTCTTTTGGGATTTTGTACTGTCAAGTAATGTCTTTGCATTACGTTATTTTGATTTCGAGGGTACGCGGACGTATTTGCGCGTTCCAATGAAAAATCCGGAGCTGAGTATAACTACAGGGAATGTTTAGCTAGGGAAAATCTAGCAAAAACTATCATTTCCCTCGGGTAGCGCGTGCTCTTTCCGCAACATCGACGTCCAGATAACGCCATTGCGTGAATTCGACCGGGTGGCGTTTGTAGTTTTTCAGCCACGGTTGACGGATATCGGCCGAGAGCACATGGGTCAAGGGTACCCATGGGTTATAGGCGTGGATCAGCTGGTTCATCTCGAAATACAGCTTTTGCCGCTCGGGACCGTCGTGCAGGGCGCGCGCCTGTTCGTAGCGCTCGTTATAGGCCGGCAGGTTAAAGCGCGCATAGTTCGCGCGGCCGGCGTTGGGGCCGTAGAGCAGCTGGTAGAAGTTGTCGCCGTCGGGGAAGTCGGCCACCCAGTTACTCTCGAACATCTGCACCTTGCCCAGGCGCGAAGCCTTGATGATCTCCGGCTTCTTGTCCGACTTGAAGACCACGCGCAGGCCGATCGCGTTCAGGCACTTCCGCCACAGCTCGTCGCGCAGGCGGCCGCCGACCGTGGCTTCGCTGCTCATCACCAGGGTCAGGGGGGCGCCGTTCGGCTGGCGGCGAAAACCGTCCGGGTCGCGCTTGCCGTAGCCGTAGCGGTCCAGCAGGGCGTTGGCCAGGGCCGGATCGTAGGGCACCGGGCTGCGGTAATCCGGGTCGTAGCCCAGCACGCCGGCCGGCAGCGGCGAATCGGCCTTCATCGCAAAGCCCTTCTTCAGCAGGGCGATGTCTTCGGCGTTGTTGTAGCTGAGGGAGATGGCGCGGCGCAGCGCGATCTTGTCCTTGGTATAACCGCCGACGACCGGGTCCTGCATGTTCATCCACATATAGTAGGTCTGCAGCACCGGGAAGCGGGTCAGCTGCATGCCGCGCGCCGTCAGCTCGGGCTTGAGCTTGCCGTCCTGGATCACCATGTCGGTCATCGATTCCGGCACCTGTTCGAGGTAATCGTATTCGCCGTTCAGGAAGCCCAGCATGCGGCCCTGGAATTCCTCGGCAATCTTGACCTCGACGCGGTCCACGCGCGGCAGCTGCCGGCCTTCCAGCGCCGCGGCCAGGGCCTTGTCGCCGGCATCGTTCTGCTCGCCCAGGCTGGTGTGGAAGACGGCGCTGGAGGCCGGATTCTTCAGCAGCACGATGCGGTCGCTATGCTTCCAGTCGCCGATCATGAAGGGGCCGGTGCCGACCGGGTGGTTGCCGGCCTGGCCCGGATAGGCTTCGATCACCTCGCGCGCGACCACGGACGCCGCCGGCATCGCCATGTAGAACAGGAAGTTGTTGTCGGGTTCCTTCAGGCGGATGCGCAGGGTGTAGCGGTCGACCGCCTGCAGGCCCGGGATCTCGGTGGCATAGCTGAAATTCTTCTTGAGCGCTTCGTCGCCCACCAGCTTGCCGTCGAAGATGTAGCCGAAGGGCGAATGCAGGGTCGGGTCGTACAGGCGTTTGAAACTGTAGACGTAGTCCTGGGCCGTGACTTCGCGCTTGCCGCCCTTGAAGGCCGGGTCCGGCGTGAAATGGATGCCGGGACGGATGCGGAAGGTGTAAGTGCGGCCGCCGTCGTCCACCGTCGGCAGGCCGGTTGCCGTATTCCCCTGCAGTTTTACCGGCCGCGCCAGGTAGTCGTAGCGCAGCAGCGGGTCGAACAGGTTTTCCAGCAGCGACAAGGTGGCCAGGTCCGAGCCGACCGCCGGATCGAGGCCGGCCTCGCTGGTCGACAGGAACATGTGCAAGACCTTGGTCGGCTCGCCGGCTGGCGCGGCCTGGACCGGCGAGTGCAGCAGGGCGAACGAGAAAGACAGGGAGGCAGCGGCGGCGAGGAATCGGGGTATCGGCATGGCGGGGTCCTGAAAGCGTTGCGTATCATAGGCCCAGGCCTTAGCGATAAGCAATACGCGTCAGCGGAATTGCGCGGTGGAGATGTCGAAACGCTTCAGCTTGTCGTACAGGGTCTTTTTCGGGATGTTCAGGCTTTGCGCGGCATCGATGATGTTACCGCCATGGCGGCGCAGCGCCTCTTCGATGATCGAGCGCTCGAAGGCGTCGACCTGTTCCGCCAGCGAGACTTCGCGCCTGGCTTCGGCCGGCGCCAGGCTATCGTCGAGCAGTCCCAGCACGAAGCGGTCGGCCACGTTCTGCAGTTCGCGCACATTGCCGGACCAGCGATGCGCCATCAGCGCATGGAGCAGCTCCTCGCCCACCAGCGGGGCCGGCTGGCCGTAGCGCCGCGCCGCCTGCAGCACGAAGAATTCGAACAGCAAGGGAATGTCCTCGCGCCGGTTGCGCAGGGCCGGCAGGGTCAGGCTGGCCACGTTCAGGCGGTAATACAGGTCGGCGCGGAAGCTGCCCTGCTCCGCCAGCGCCGCCAGGTCTTCCTTGGCCGCGGTGATGACGCGGAAGTTCACCGGAATCAGGCGGTTCGAGCCGAGCCGCTCGACCTTGCGTTCCTGCAGCACGCGCAGCAGCTTGACCTGCAGCGCCAGCGGCATGCTTTCGATTTCGTCGAGGAACAGGGTGCCGCCGTTGGCATACTCGATCTTGCCGATGCGCTGGCGCTGGGCGCCGGTGAAGGCGCCCTCCTCGTGGCCGAACAGTTCCGATTCGAACATCGACTCCGGCAGGGCGCCGCAATTCAGGGCCACGAAGGGATGCTGGCTGCGTTCGCTGAACTCGTGCAGGCAGCGCGCGATCAATTCCTTGCCGGTGCCGGTTTCGCCCAGGATGATCACGTCGGCATCCTTGGGGGCCAGGTTCAGCACCAGCTGGCGCACGCGGGTCATGGCGCTGCTGCGGCCGATCACCCGGGCCTCGATGCCGGCGCGGTTGTCCAGCTGGCGCCGCAAGTCCAGGTTCTCCAGCACCAGGCGCCGCTTGTCGAGCGCGCGCCGGCAGACTTCGAGCAGCAGGTCGGTGGAAAACGGCTTCTCGATGAAGTCGTAGGCGCCCTGGCGCATGGCGTCGACCGCCATCGAGACGTCGCCATGGCCGGTCACCAGGATCACCGGCAGGGTCGCATCCTTCTCGACCGCCATCTTCAGCAGCTTCAGGCCGTCGATGCCCGGCAGCCTGACGTCGCTCAGCAGGATGCCGCGGAAGGCCGGCGACAGGTGGGGTAGCGCCTCCTCGGCCGTGGCGCAGGCGATGACGTTCAGCCCGGCCAGTTCGAGCGCCTGGCGCACGCCCTTGCGGACCACGGCATCGTCTTCCACGTACAGCACTTGCATGCCGTCGGAGCTGGTTTCAAGCATGGGATTCCCTATGGCAGGTGAAGCTGATGATGAACTGGGCGCCGCCGCCTTCGCTCGCGGTGCGGTTGCGGACCGTCAGCGCGCCGCCGGCGGCGCGGACGATGCCGGCGCTGATCGACAGGCCGAGTCCCAGTCCCTGTTCCTTGGTGGTGTAGAAGGGTTCGAAGATGCGGTCGATGAGGGATACCGGCACGCCCGGACCGTTGTCGCTGACCTCGATCGTGACCTGCTCCCCGTCCTGCCGCACGACGACGGCGATATGCACTTCGCCCGGCGCCGCCACCGCCTCGATCGCGTTCGACACCAGGTTGGTGAACACCTGTTCGAGCCGGATCGGATTGCAGGGCACGATCACATCCCGGTCGGGCCACGCCTCCGTCAGCGCCAGGCGTTCGCTGCCCGGACGGGTGCGGATCTGCAGCATGGTCTGGGCAAAGGCGGTACGCACGCTGGCCGACTGCTTGCCGTCGTCGCTGCGGCGGGCAAACCCCTTCAGTTGCGAAGTGATGTAGCCGAGCCGCTTGACCAGGTCGGAGATGGTGGCCAGGTTGTCCAGCGCGTCGTCGATGCGGCCACGCGCCAGCAGCACCCGGGTATTGTCGGAGAAGGTCTGCAGCGCCGCCAATGGCTGGTTGAGTTCGTGGGTGACGCCGGCCGCCATCTGGCCGATCGCCGCCAGCTTGCCGCTCTGGACCAGCTCGGACTGGGCATAGCGCAGGGTCCGCTCGGCGCGTTCGCGCTCGCTCACCTCGGCCTGCAGGCGCAGGTTGGCGCTTTGCAGGTCGGCGGTGCGCTGGGCCACCTTGACCTCGAGTTCGGCATAGGCCTGGGACAGCGCCTGCTGGGCATTCAGGCGGTCGCGGACGCGGCTGCGGCGCTGGCCGGCATACAGGGCGCCCAGCATGAGTAAGGCCCAGCCGAGGGCAGCGGCAATCGCCGCATTCCTGGCCGCCGCCCGCACCTGGTCGAGTTCGGCGAGCACGGTGATGTCCCACTCCAGCGGCGCCAGTCGATGGCTGACCGCCAGGTAGTCGGTGCGATTGTCGAAGGAGAGCACCGAGGCGCCGTCGGCAAAACGCTCCCTCACCTGGTGCGGCAACAAGGTCAGGTCTTCGCGGTAGAACTGGCGCTGCTCGCGGATGCTGCGCTGGGCGGCCTCGGACAGCGGCGCCTCGAGCTTGAACTTGAAGCCCTCGAAAGAAGACAGCAGGATCACGCCGTTGCCGTCCTTGACCAGGATCTGCTCGCTGCCGCCGTGCGAGCGCCACGAGCGCTCCAGCCAGTCGAGGTTGACCTTGGCGACGGCCACGCCGATCACCCGCTCGTGCCGCCACACGGGCTGCGCGATGAAATAGCCGGCCTCGCCGGTGGACACGCCGATGCCGTAATAGCGGCCGGTGCCGCCGGCGGCGGCCTGCTTGAAATAGGGACGGAAGCCGTAGTTCTGGCCGACATAGGAGGTCGGCTCCTTCCAGTTGCTCGAGGCCAGCGTGGTGCCGTCCAGGCCGATCACATAGACGGCGAAGGCGCCGGCGCGCCGGTTGATGCGTTCGAGGTAGGCATTCACCTCGCCCGCGGACACGCCGCCCTCATGCTCCAGCAGGGCGGACACCAGGTCGCTCTGGGCGATCGCCAGCGGCAGGAATTCGTAGCGGTCGATCACGCCGCCGATGGTGGAACCATAGACCTCGGCCCGCGAGGCCAGGGTACGGTGCAGCTCGTTCAGGTGGCGGCTCTTGACGATCGCGTAGGCGGACACGGTGACGAGCACCAGCGTGCATGCCGCGAAGGCGGCACCGAGCTTCCGATTCGATCTCCAACTGCGCAAAGCCATTGCATTCCTGTCCACATGACTCCCGGGTCAGCGGCCCCGGGCGAGCGCGCAGTATCTCATGCGTGCCCGCCCGGGAGGCAAGGATCAGAAGGCCGCGATGCCGGTCTGCGCACGGCCCAGGATCAGGGCGTGGATGTCGTGCGTGCCCTCATAGGTGTTGACCACCTCGAGGTTGACCATGTGGCGGATGATGCCGAACTCGTCCGAGATGCCGTTACCGCCCAGCATGTCGCGCGCGACGCGGGCGATGTCCAGCGCCTTGCCGCAGGAATTGCGCTTCATGATCGAGGTGATCTCGACGGCGGCGGTGCCCTCGTCCTTCATGCGGCCCAGGCGCAGGCAGCCTTGCAGGCCCAGAGTGATCTCGGTCTGCATGTCGGCCAGCTTCTTCTGCACCAGCTGGTTCGCGGCGAGGGGTTTACCGAACTGCTTGCGGTCCAGCACGTACTGGCGCGCGGTGTGCCAGCAGTCTTCCGCCGCGCCCAGCGCGCCCCAGGCGATGCCGTACCTGGCCGAGTTCAGGCAGGTGAACGGCCCCTTCAGGCCGCGCACTTCCGGGAAGGCGTTTTCTTCCGGGCAGAACACCTCGTCCATGACGATCTCGCCGGTGACGGAAGAGCGCAGGCCGAACTTGCCGTGGATCGCCGGAGCGCTCAAGCCCTTCCAGCCCTTTTCCAGCACGAAGCCGCGGATCGCGCCTTCGTCGTCCTTGGCCCAGACCACGAACACGTCGGCGACCGGAGAATTCGTGATCCACATCTTGGARCCGGTCAGCGAGTAGCCGCCGTCCACTTTGCGGGCGCGGGTGACCATCGAGGCCGGATCCGAACCGTGGTTCGGCTCGGTCAGGCCGAAGCAGCCGATCCATTCGCCGGTGGCCAGCTTCGGCAGGTATTTCTGCCTGGTCTCTTCATTGCCGAATTCAAAGATCGGCACCATCACCAGCGAGGATTGCACGCTCATCATCGAGCGGTAGCCGGAATCGACGCGCTCGACTTCGCGSGCGATCAGGCCGTACGACACATAGTTCAGGCCGGGGCCGCCGTACTGTTCCGGAATGGTCGGGCCCAGCAGGCCGAGTTCGCCCATCTCGCGGAAGATGGACGTGTCCATGGCTTCGTGCCGGAAGGCTTCGAGGATGCGCGGCTGCAGCTTGTCCTGGCAGTAAGCCGCGGCGGCGTCGCGCACCATGCGCTCTTCGTCGGTGAGCTGCTGGCTCAGCAGCAGCGGGTCATCCCAGTGGAATTGGGCTTTTTGTCTCATGATGTTCTCTTTCTTGTCTTGTCGCTTCAGTCGGCGGTCGCGGTCAGGCGCTCGGCGTTCTCGTGGCGCTGCTGCTCTTCCATCACCAGCTCGCCCAGCATGCGCTTGATGCGGTTGAATTCCGGATCGGCCGGATCGCGCGGGCGCTCCAGCGTGATCGGCACGTCGCGCTTGATGGTGCCGGGACGGTAGGTCATGACGATGGTGCGGTCGGCCAGGTACACCGATTCCTCGATGCTGTGGGTGACGAACACGATGGTGGTGCCGAAGGTCTTCCAGATCTTCAGCAATTCGTCCTGCAGGTTGCGCCGGGTGAGGGCGTCGAGGGCGCCGAAGGGCTCGTCCATCAGCATGACCGGCGACTCCAGCGCCAGCACGCGGGCGATCGCCACACGCTGGCGCATGCCGCCCGACAGGTCCTTCGGATAGCGGGCGCGGAAATCCTGCAGCTTGAGCATGTTCAGCAGGAAGTCGACGCGCTCCCGGATCTGCGCGGCGCTGCGGCCCGCCACTTCCAGGCCGAAGGCGATGTTCTTCTCGATCGTCATCCAGGGGAAGAGCGCGTACTCCTGGAACACCATGCCGCGGTCGGGACCGGGCTCGAGGATCGGCTTGTCGCCGGCCAGGATGCGACCCGAGGTCGGATGCGAGAAGCCGGCGATCGCGTTCAGCAAAGTCGACTTGCCGCAGCCCGAAGGGCCCAGCAGGCAGATGAATTCGCCGCTGGCGATCTCGAGGTTGATGTCGCGCAGGGCGACGACCTCGCCGCCCTGGCCGGCGAACACCTTGTTGACGCCGTTGATGTGGATGGCTGTCATGTCGTCTCCTTAATGGTTGTCGAGACCGCGATGCCACTTCAGCAAGTGGTTGTTCAGCGCGCTCATGCCGGAGTCGATGGCCAGCCCCAGCAGGCCGATGGTGAACATGCCGGCGATGATCTTGTCGGACCAGAAGTATTCGCGTGCTTCCAGGATGCGGAAGCCGAGACCGTTGTTCACCGCGATCATCTCCGCGACGATCACGACGATGAAGGCGGTGCCCATGCCGATGCGCGCACCGGCCAGGATATAGGGCGTGGCGGCCGGCAGGATCACGCGGCGGAACATCGTCATCGGGCCGACGCCGAGGTTGCGCGCCGCGCGGATATAGATCGAATCGACCTGGTGCACGCCGGCGATGGTGTTCATCAGGACCGGGAAGAAGGAACCCAGGCTGATCAGGAAGAAGGCCGGCGGATTGCCGAGACCGAACCACAGGATCGACAGCGGGATGTAGGCGATCGGCGGGATCGGACGCAGGATCTGCACCAGCGGATCGAACAGTTTATACACGGCCTTGTTGGTACCCATCAGCAGGCCCAGCGGCAGGGCCAGGCCGGCGCCGATGGCGAAGCCGACCAGCACCCGCGTCAGGCTGCTGTAGGCGTCTTCCAGCAGTTCGCCGGACACCAGCCAGCGCAGATAGCTGCTCTGGGCCGGGTCGTAGGCGCTCAAGGGCATCAGGTACTCGCCCCATTTATGCAGCACGGCGAGGGGCGAAGGCAGGACCTGCGGATTCACCCAGCCCATGGCCGATGCGCCCTGCCACAGCAGCAGCGCCGCGAGCGGAACCGCGGCGCCATGGACCAGGCGCCGGAGCAACAGAAGATTCATCCCGACCCCCTGCTTATTTAGCGGACTTCTTGGCTGCCTGCAGCAGATCCAGCTTGACCCAGTCCTTCGCGGCCGGCGGGTTCGCCATGCGGCCGACGTTGTACTTCATCATGTAGTCGGTGGTCAGCTGGACGTGTTCGACCGTGATGTCGTCGGTGAACTTGGCGTTTTCCATCGCGTCGCGGTAATCCTCGGACGACACCTGGTTCTTGAACATGGATTCACGCACATACTTCTCGGCCAGCTTCGGATCGGCCAGGAATTTGCGGGTGGCGTCCACGAAGCACTGCATGAAGCGCTGGGCGACGTCGCGGCGTTCCTTGTACAGCTTTTCCGACATCACCAGGGCGCGGGTCGGCTCTTCCAGCGGGGTGTCGTAGGGCTTGATGATTTCGGTGCCGTATTTCTTGTTGATGGCCTGGGTCGAGTAAGGCTCGGACTGGCTCATGGCGTCGATGTTCTTGGTCAGCAGGGCCTGGTTCAGGTCCGGATAACCCATGTAGACGACCAGCACATCCTTGCCCGGCTTGTCCGACCAGGTCATGTTGTGCTTCGACAGTTCGGCGAACAGCAGGATTTCCTGCGGGCCGCCGCGGGTGACGCCGACCTTCTTGCCCTTCAGGTCGGTGATCGAGTGGATGTTCAGGTCGGGACGGCCGACGATGCGCACGCCGCCCTTGGCGAAACCGGCCACCAGGTAGACCGGCACGCCGCTGGCGCGGCCGGAGATGGCCGCTTCCAGCGCGCTGGCCGAGACGTCGACTTCGCCCGCGATCATGGCCGGCACGATGTCCAGGCCCTTGGCGAAGACGCGCTCTTCGATTTTCAGGTTGTACTGCGGCGCGATTTCCTTCATGTAGGCGACGGCGCCGTAGTGGGCGAACTTCAGGTTGCCCAGGCGGACCAGGTCGGCCGCATGGGCCAGCGGGAATTGCGCGGCGGCTGCCAGGGCGACGGCCAACGTCTTGACGTTCAGGAATGCTTTGATGCGAGTGGCGAATGCCATTGCTGTCTCCTTGATGATTGATTGTTGTTGCACGACTCTGCGGTACGTTGCCAACAAAGCATGAGCAGTTTCCATGCCAGCGATCAAGGTGTTAGGGCTTTCTCCAAGTCCTTGTTTTAGAAGCACAAATAGATTGGCGTTAAAGGGATGGCACCGGCGATTCCGTGAATCCGCACAATCTGCCCCCGATCTGTCCGGAATGCCGCACGTCGACCGCGGCGCCGGTACATAACTTTTTCACATAGCCTCGGGGCATTCTTTCATCCTTGCAGCTTGCGCTACGCCTATACTCTCCGCTGCACAATTAAGCGCACGTTCGCCCTGACTACATCACATGGCTCTGAATTACATCTGGATCGGCTTTTTCCTGGTTGGCTTCGTCGCGGCGCTGGCCCAGTGGATCTTTCTCGGAGATACCGAGATCTTCAAGCGCATCATCGACGGCACCTTCGATTCCGCCAAGATGGGCGTGATGGACATCGCCCTGCCGCTGGCCGGCGTGATGACCCTGTGGCTGGGCCTGATGAACGTCGGCGAGAAGGCCGGCGCGGTCGGCTGGCTGGCGAAGATCATTTCTCCCTTCTTCTCGCGCATCTTTCCGGAGGTGCCGAAGGACCACCCGGCCACCGGCCACATGGTGATGAACTTCTCGGCCAACCTGCTGGGCCTGGACAATGCCGCCACGCCCTTCGGCCTGAAGGCGATGGAAAGCCTGCAAAGCCTGAACCCGAACAAGGACACGGCCAGCAACGCCCAGATCATGTTCCTGGTGCTGCACACGTCCGGCCTGACCCTGATCCCGCTGGCCATCATGGCCCAGCGCGCCATCCTGGGGGCGAAAGACCCCTCGGACATCTTCATTCCCTGCATGATCGCGACCTATGTCGCCACCGTCGCCGGCATCATCGCCGTGTCGATCCGCCAGCGCATCAACCTGATCAACGGCGTGGTGCTCGGCTGGCTGGGCGGCATGACGGCCGCCATCGCCGGCCTGATGTGGTACATGACGACCTTCCTCACCAAGCCGGAAATCGAGACCTTCTCGAAAGTCGCCAGCAACCTGATCCTGTTCACCATCATCGTCGTGTTCATCGTCGGCGCGCTGCGCAAGAAGGTGAATGTGTACGAGGCCTTCATCGAGGGCGCCAAGGGCGGCATCCAGACCTCCTTGACCATCATTCCCTACCTGGTCGGGATGCTGGTGGCGATCTCCGTGATCCGCAATTCCGGCGTGCTGGGCTTCGTGGTGCAGGGCCTGGAATGGCTGATCCGCCAGGCCGGCCTCGACACCGCCTTTACTCCCGCCCTGCCGACCGCGCTGATGAAGCCGCTCTCCGGCAGCGGCTCGCGCGCGCTGATGATCGACGCCATGAAGACCTATGGCGTGGATTCCTTCGTCGGGCGCCTGGCCTGCATCTTCCAGGGCTCGGCCGACACCACCTTCTACATCGTCGCCCTGTACTTCGGTTCGGTCGGCGTGCGCAAGACCCGTTACGCCATTTCCTGCGGCCTGATCGCCGACCTGGCCGGCATCATCGCCGCCATCTCGGTGGCCTACGTGTTCTTCGCTTGATTTTTGAATGAATAAAGGGACCAGCATGTTTCGCATCCGCCCGCTCGCCTTCGCCGCCCTCGCCACCGTCGCTTCCTTCAGCGGCGCGCTTCCTGCCCACGCCCAACTGCCGGAACCGGTCGCCCAGGTGCTGCGCAGCACCGGCATCGCGGAAGACGCCGTCAGCGTGCTGGTGCTGCGCGACGACCAGACCGTGCTGTCCCACTTGGCGGACCGCCCCATGCAGCCGGCCTCGACCATGAAACTGGTGTCGACCCTGGTCGGCCTGGAGACCCTGGGCCCGGTGTTCCGCGGCCGCACCGAGCTGCGCACCACCGGCGCGCTGCGGGGCGACACGCTGAAAGGCGACCTGGTGCTGCGCGGCGGCGCCGACGTCGACCTCTCGGGCGAAGCGCTGGAAAACATGCTGCGCAGCCTGCGCTACCAGGGCATCCGCAAGATCGAGGGCAAGCTCGTCGTCGACCGCCAGCTCTTCAATCCGGCGCGCACCGACCTCGGCGCGCCGCCCTTCGACGAATCGCCGGAAGCGTATTACAACGTCATCCCCGATGCGGCGATGATCAACAAGAACATGCTGCAGCTGGACATGCGCTCGACCGGCTCGCGCCTCAAGCTGCAGATGCAGCCCGAGCTGCAGGGCGTGAGCATCGGCCACGACATGAAGCTGATCGACGCCAACTGCAAGCAGTGGGACGACGGCTGGAAGCTGCCGGAAGTGGTGCCGCAGAAGAACGGCGGCATCAAGGTGATGCTGCACGGGACGTTCCCGAAGAACTGCGAGCAGAGCTATTCGATCAATGTGGTCGACCGCCAGGACTACGTGGAGCGCCTGTTCCGTGCTACCTGGAAACGGCTCGGCGGCACAATTTCCGGCACCGCCGTCGAGGGCGCGACGCCGCCGGACTCGCGCCTGCTGGCCGCCCACGTCTCGCGCACGCTGCCGGAAATCGTCCGCGATACGAACAAACCTTCCGACAACCTGCTGGCGCGCCTGATCTTCCTGAGCCTGGGTTCACTGGAAGCAGACCCGGTGCTGGGCAGCCATCCGCAAGCCGGCGCCGCCGAAACGACCTTCTCGCGCAGCGATGCCGCCGTGCGCAACTGGATGCGCGCCCACGGCATCGACGACAAGGGCCTGGTGCTCGAAAACGGTTCCGGCCTGTCGCGCACCGAGCGTATCACCCCGGCGCAGATGGGCGGCCTGCTGAAGGCCGGCCTGCGCAGCCCTTGGGCGCCGGAATTTCAGTCCAGCATGCCGATCGTCGCCGTCGACGGCACCATGCGCCGCCGCCTGCACGACAGCCCGGCTGCCGGCCGCGCACGCCTGAAGACGGGCACCCTCAGCAACGTCGTGTCCCTGGCCGGCTATGTGCCGGACGCCACCGGCAAGCCGCTGGTCGTGGTGGCCATGGTCAACAGCAGCCTGGCCAGCAACGGCCGCGGCCGCGCCGTGGTCGACACCCTGGTCGACTGGGCATCACGCCTGGGCGGTCCTGCCCAGCCGGTGCTGCGCGTGCCGGGACAGCCGGCGCCGAGCCAGCCGACGCCGGGACCGCAGCCGACGCCGCAAGGCGTGCTGGCGACGCCGCCGGCTCAGCCCGAACAGCCGCTGCAGCCGGCCCAGCCCCAGACCCAGCCCCAGCAAGCCACCCAGCAGGGGCAGCAGCAGGGCCAGGACAGCAATCAGCGCCAGCCCATGCCGCCCGCTCCGGCGGCGCTGGAACGCCCGTGAGCGGCGACGCACCGGCACCGGTGCCTGCCTCCGCCTCCGTATCGGCAGGCACGCCCGCCGGCATCCGCATCCGGCGCTTCACAGCGCGCGAATGGCCGGCCTACCGCGCGCTGCGCCTGCGCTCGCTGGCCAACGCACCCGAGGCCTTCGGCAGCAGCTTTCAGGCCGAGGAAGCCTGGGCCCAGGAACTGTGGATGGCGCGCCTGACCGCGGCCAGCGTCTCGGGCCGCGACTGTCCGCTGGTCGCGGAATCGGCCGGACCGGACGACGCCGTCGCTGACATGCTCGGCCTGCTCTGGGCCAAGTGCGACGCCGAGGATGCCGGCATCGTCAACCTGTTCCAGATGTGGGTCGCGCCGGAAGCGCGCGGCCGTGGCGTGGCGGCGGCCCTGGTCGACGAAGCCGTGACCTGGGCGCGTTCGATCCGGGCGCACAGCGTCCGCCTGGGCGTGGTCTGCAGCAACCAGGCCGCGATCCGGCTCTACCTGCGCAAGGGCTTCCGCGACGTCGGCACGCCGGCGCCGATCCGCCCCGGTTCGGCCCTGCTCGAGCAGACGATGTGCTTGAACTTGATGCAATAAAATTTCAAATTTAGCCTGTTTTTGAAACTTTATTGCGGCACCGAACTCGCCTTGACCGTCCCCGCCGCGTTGCCCGGCTGCGCGGGCGCCCCGGCCGCCCCGGCCAATGATGCGGCGCCGCCCGAGTTCCCCTGCGCCGTATTCGTGCCCGGCTCCATCCACGGCGTGCCGGCCAGGTTGGGCCTGGCTTCCACCAATGAGACGTTCGCGCCGGTGCCCTCGCGGATCGCGCGCACCACATCCATCATGGTCGACTCGGTGAATTTTTCCGGTGTGCCGAGGAAGACGCTGCCCAGGCGCCGCGGCCAATGCATGATGCCGCCCTCGGGCTTGGTGAACACGGCAACCATGTCGAGGTGATAGCCGCTCTTGTAGGGGAAGAGGCAGGCGACCAGGTTCATGTCCTCGGTGCCGCGCACCCGCGGGGTTGCCTTGGCGGTCCATGCCGCGCCGTCGCAACTGGGGCCCCTGGCCACCGGAGAACCCGCCGGCACGCCGGTCGGATCGGCGATCTTGAAGTGGCCGGGCAGGTCGGTCGCCTCGACGCCGGGAGGCGTTGCCACCACCGCATCCTTGACGTTGCGGTTGATGCCGTCGGTGGCCGCCTTGGTGACCGATTGCGCGGGAGCGTCGGTCCTGATGTCGAATACCCGGTAGTACTCCACCGTCGTACTGCGCGACGCCAGCGGGTTGTTGCCGCCATCGGTGCTGCATCCTGCCAGCGCGGCCGACAGTCCGGCGGCCAGCGCGCAAGCCCGCGTCATAACTCTTACCGTGCCTCTCATCATGCACCCTCCCTGTTGGTTGGACGTCTGTGACGGCTCCAATTTTTACGCTTGCTCATGCATGACGAATGAGTTGGCTCAAGCGTGCGTGGGTGCCGTCAGCGTGGCGCCACAGGGATGCGGCAAGAACTCAGAGTACGCGGCGGAAGGTTTGGCGCACCAGGTTGCGGTCGCCGCAATCGAAATGCCACCATTCGGTGTTGATGCCGACAAAGCCGGCCTGGAACATCGCCTCGCGCAGCAGGCGGCGGTTGGCCACCTGGGCTTCGGTAAGAGCACCGGTCTGCAGGAAACCTTCTTCCAGCTTCGGGTGCGAGAGTTCGGTCATGTCGTCGAAGCCGGTGCCCATGTCGAGCTCGCGGCCGGCTTCGTCGAGGATGGTGATGTCGAGCGCCATGCCGTAGGAGTGGATCGAGCCGCGCTCCGGATTGGCGAGATACATCTGCAGGCCGGTGCCCTCCAGCGCGTCCCACAGCTGCTGCTGCACGCGCTGGGGACGCAGGGCGTCCAGCACCAGCACCGTGCAGCCGGGCCGCTGTTCCTTCAGCCAGGCCACCACGCGCTCGAGCGCCGCGGCGGCATCGACGTGCAGCCAGGCGCAGTCGTAGGGCGAGTACAGGTCGCGGCCGATGAAGTTGTCGGGGGTGGCGTAGCGCAGGTCGACGGCGATGCCGGCGATGCTGGAGAGGTGACGGAACTCGGGATCGCCGGCGATGTCCTCGCTGGCGATCGTCAAGGGCCCGGTAATGCTCATTGTCGACCTTTCACTGAGTTCCTTTGTCTAACAATGCGCGGGCGGCCGCGCCGATGCAGTTTGCCAGCTCGCGCGCACCGTGCGACAGCGGCGCATGGCTCGCCGTCAGCAGGTAGAGCTGGACCGGAATCGCCGGCGCCCACTGGCGGCACTGGACCTTGGCCTTGGCCGCCGAGGCCGCCGTGAACGGGTCGAGCACCGCGCTGCCGGCGCCCGCCTCGACCAGCGAGCGGGCGATCTGGTAGGTCTGCACCACGGTCTGGAATACCGGATGCACGTCCTGGGCCTCGCAGGCCGCCACCACCATTTCGCCGAGCGGGTCGCGGTCGGCCAGGCCGATCAGTTCACCGGACAGGGCGCTCGGGGTGATCGGCTCGCGGCATTCCGCCTCGCTCCAGGTGCCGGCCGGCGCCATCACCATCAGGTTGCCGGCGGCGATCGCTTCGGCCTCGATGCCGGGGTGGCGCGGGTCGTGCAGGGACAGCGCCAGGTCGGCCTCGCCCAGGCGCAGGGCGTTGACGATCTCGCTGGTGTGGAAGGTGGCCAGTTCGCAACGGGTCTGGGCGAACTCGCGGCGCCACACCGTCAGGGCGGCCGGCAGCACGCTGACGGCGATGGTCGGCGTCGAGATCAGGCGCACGGTCTCGCCGGCGCGGTTCTTCAGGCTGGCGGCCAGGCGGCGGATGCCCTGCAGGTCGCGGTTCAGCTTTTCCGTTTCCGCGAACAGGCGGTGCGCTTCCGGCTTCGGATACAGCTTGCCGCGGACGCGCTCGAACAGCGGCATGCCCAGCTGCAGCTCGGCATGCTGCAGCACCTTGGTCACCGCCGGCTGCGAGATATGGAGAACCTGGGCGGCACCGCTGATGGTGCCGACCTGCATGATGGCGTGGAAAACTTCGATATGGCGCAGGCGCATCGCTTCACCCTTTGGAGCAGAAAGGGAAAGGATACGTAAAACTGGCGCTGCCGGAAAGCATCACTGCTGAACTTTTACCGGCGGTGTTGCAGGAATGGCTGCCGGATCGACCGTGGCGGGGGCTGGAGCCGGCAGCACGGGCGACGGCACCGGCGAAGTGATCACCGGCGACGGCAGCACTGGAGGTAGCAGCGGCAGCGGGCCGCTCGGGTTGGTCAGCGCCTCCAGCAGCGCGGCGGTTTCGACGTCGGGCATGCCGTCGATGTTCGCCGGACGGTATTTCATCTGGAAGGCCGACAGCACGGAGCGGGTCTGCTCGTCCATGTTGCCGGACTGGACCAGGCCATAGCCCCAGGCCGCCAGCTTCTTCTGGAACCAGGCCACGTCCGGCAGCTGGGTCTGGAAGATCGGCGTCACCACCGCCACGCGGGCGGCGTCCGGCCACACCACCAGGCCGGCGTCGGCCAGCTGCTTCCACGGGAACATCGGACCCGGGTCCTGCTTGCGCAGCGGGGCGATGTCGCTGTGGCCGAGCACGTTTTCCGGCGCGATGTGGTTGCGGGTGACGATGTCGCGCACCAGCGGAATCAGGGCGTCGATCTGGTACTGCGGGAAAGGCGCGTAGACGCGGCCGGCCGGGGTGTCCTTCCAGCCCGGATTGACGATCTCGATGCCGATCGAGCTGTTGTTCAGCTGGGTGTAGTTCTTCCAGCTCGAATTGCCGGCATGCCAGGCCGCGTTCTTCTCGTCGACCAGGTTGTAGATGACCGGCCTGGGCTCGTCGGTGAGCAGGTAGTGAGCGCTGACTTCCTGCTGCGTCAGGATCTTGATCGAGGTCGGGCGGTCGCTGACGGTATAGTGCAGCACCAGGAAGCGGGCGCGCGAGCTCTGGCCCTTGGCCGTGTAGGTCTTGTCATACTGCGGTCCGGTGGCGCAACCGGCCAGCAGGGCGATCAGGAGGGTGGCGGCAAGGCTTTTCATGGATGGTTCGTCTCGTCGAATGTTGAATGCTTGTTATTATGCAGCAGGGGTCGGCGGCGGTTCGAGCGCCATGCGCGCCGCCGCGTAATGGGCGCCGCCCGAGGTCTGGCTGAATGCCAGCCCGGCCGGCAGCAGCTCGCGCATCGCCGCCACGATGGACGGGTGCAGTTCTGCCGCGCGGCCCGACACCGCCACCGGGCGCGGTCCGAAGCGGGAAATCAGGGCCCGCGCCAGGCGCGCCAGTTCGGCGCCGGCATTGCGCAGGATGGCGGCGGCGGCCGGATCCTGGTCGGCCGTCGCCGCCACGGCCAGCGCCAGCTTGCCGACTGCGCCGCGTTCCTGGCCGTAGATGAACTGGCGGGAAAACGCCCAGTCGTCGCCGCCGACGTAGTCGAACACGGCCTGCGCCATCTTCGAGCTGCGCCAGGCGCCGGGAGATTCGTCTTCGAGGCGCCAGATGTGGCGCAGCGCCTCCTTCGCGATCCAGAAGCCGCCGCCGCCGTCGTCCAGCACCACGCCGCGGCCGCCGGCGCGGTGGAAGGTGCCGTCAAGGTCGATGAAGGCGCCGATCGAACCGGTGCCGGCGTACACCAGGTAGCCTTCGCCGGGCGCGAAGCTGGCGCGGTAGGCGATTTCCATGTCGCTGCAGAAGTGGATGCCGCTTGCCTGCATGTGCAGCAGCTCGGCCAGCCAGCGCTGCAGCAGTTCGCCCTCGCCGCCGAAGCCGGTCAGCCCGGCCTGCACGCGCGCCGGCACGCCATGGGGCAGCACGCTGGCGGCCAGCTCGGCAAAGGTGGCGCGCACGGTCTCGCGGCCATGCGGACTGCCCATCTGCAGGGCCGACAGCCCGGCGACGGTGCCTTCGGCCACGATCTGGCCGCCCGGCGCAGCGAGCGCCCAGCGGGTCTGGGTGCCGCCGGCGTCGATGCCGAGGCCCAGCTCAGTGGCAGCGGAGGATGAGGCTTGAATCATGGTCGAAGCGAAGTGTACGCCGGTCGGGCCGGGGCGTGCGAATGAAAGGTGGCCGTATGCGCATGAGTAAAGGTTATGGAGAGCACGTCGGCCCGCGGCCCTAGAACCGTCGTGCCCGCGACTTTTGCTCCGTCGCCCCCGCGAAGGCGGGGGTCCAAGTTCTGCTTGAGTTATCGAAATTTATGCAAACTTGGGTCCCCGCCTTCGCGGGGACGACGGTGGCTGGTGTCGCGGGGACGACGTGCAACTGCTAACGATTAGGCCTTCTTCCAGGCCATCACCCGAGCGCTCTCATTCCCCAACCGGTCAACCGCACTCACCACCACCAGATCCGCCGCCCCCAAAGTCGCATCGTCACCCACCAGCCACTCGTTCTGCCCGGCCGGCACCACCGCGAAGCGCCACTGGCCGCCATAGCGCGACCACACGGCATACAGGCTGTCTCCCTTGCCTGGCGCCAGCTTCAGGCGCAGCGCGCTGCCCTTGCGGGTGACGGCCACCGAGGGCGCTTCCGGCTTGTCCTTGCCCAGCCAGGGCGTTGCCGGCACCAGCGCCGGGGTGGCGTAGGAGACCGTGCGCAGCTGGTCGCTCAGGCCCTTGCGGTTCTCCATCAGCGCGACCATGCTGAAATGGACGTGGCCGCCGGCGCTCGGGCGCGAGCGCGTGATGGCGATCTGGTCGATGATCTCCTGGGGCTGGTAATCCTTGGCCGGCGGCGCGATGCCGACCCGGCTGGTGTACAGGCCCGGCCAGACGTGGCGGCCCTGGCTGTTCTGGCCCAGCCAGTAGTCGAGCAGCACGTCGTAGGCCTGGCCCGGCTGCTTGATCGACCAGTACAGCTGCGGCGTGAAATAGTCGAGCCAGCCGTTCTGCAGCCAGGTTTCGGCGTCCGCGTACAGCTTGTCGTACTGCGAGAAGCCGGTGACGCCGGGCGGGCGGCGGTCCGGGCGGCCCAGGCCGAAGGGGCTGATGCCGAAGCGGACCCAGCTCTTCTCCTTGTGGATGCCCTCGTACATGGCCTGGATCAGGTGGTTCACGTTCTGGCGGCGCCAGGATGCGCGGTCCAGCTTGCCCCCTAGGGCCAGGTAGCGCTGCCAGGACGGCTCGTCCGGGAAGTCGAGTTCCGCCTTCGCCGCCTTGCCGTTCAGCGCGGTCTCGTTGCCGGCCGCGGCGTTGGGCGCCTCGATCGGGTAGGGATAGAAGTAATCGTCGATGTGGACACCGTCGATGTCGTAGCGGCGCACCACGTCGAGCACGACGTCGAGGGTCTGCTTGACCGCCGATTCCTCGCCCGGGTCCATCCACTCGAACTTGCCGTAGGTTTTGACGGCGGCCGGATTGCTGCGGGTGATGTGGTTCGGCGCGGCCGGCGACCTGGCGATGTTGTGGCGTGCGCGATAGGGATTGAACCAGGCGTGCAGCTCGAGCCCGCGCGCATGCGCCTGCGTGACCCAGAACTTCAGCGGGTCGTACCACGGTTGCGGCGGCTTGCCCTGGGCCCCGGTCAGGTATTCCGACCACGGCTCGATCTGCGAAGGATAGATGGCGTCGGCCGAGGGACGCACCTGCAGGATAATGGCGTTCAGGTTCAACGCCTTGGCGCGGTCGAGGATCGCGATGGCCTCGGCCTGCTGCTGGGCGGCGTTCAGGTTCTGCTTGCTGGGCCAGTCGATGTTGGCGACGGTCGAGACCCAGGCGGCGCGGAATTCGCGCGGCGCCGGCGGCGGCATGTCGCCATCGCCTGCGCCGGCGGTGGCGATCTTGCCGGCGCCCGGGGTCGTGGTACAGGCCGAGAACAGGCCACTCATCGCCAGCGCGCCGGCGACTCCCGCAAGCGCGAACGCGCGTCGTTTCTGATCAGGTTGCACAGGTGCTCCACATATTTTTCAAACTTTGACGAACCATTTCTTGCGCCACATGCCCCAGGCCACCGCGAACATCAGCGCATTGAACAGCACCGCATGCAGCAGCGAGGTGTTCAGGGGCCCGATGGGCAGCGCGGCGATCGGCGCATACAAGGTTTTCCCCAGCGAACGCAGGCTGCCGTCCGGCTGGGTAAATTTAATGAAACCGAACATCTTCGCCAGGAATCCCGACAGCGCGAAGATGAACAGCGCATTCATGCCATAGATGACGAAGGGTTTGGTCCAGCGCGCCGCGGCCTCGCGCACGGCAGTGTAAGGGTTTACGTCCAGCAGCCAGTAAAAGGCGGAAAACACGATCAGGGCCCAGCCCGTCATCAGGAAGCAATAGGACGGGGTCCACAAGCTCTTGTTAATTGGCATCAGAATGGAGTCCAAAATCGCGCCGATCCACACGCACAACAGGCCGGCCAGCAGCATCCAGACGGTCTGCTCGGTGCGGTTCACGTTCGTTGCCAGCCAGCGCCCGGCCAGCACGCCGAACAGCTGGCTGCACAGCGCGGGCAGGGTCGACACCAGCCCTTCCGGATCCCAGGTCTTGCTTTGCACCCACAGGTGATTGCCCAGCAGCGAGCGGTCGATCCAGGCGCCGAAGTCCTGGCCAGGCTCCAGCACGCCGGCGCCGATGCCGGGCACGGGCACCAGCAGCATCAGCACGCTGTACAGGGTCAGCAGGCCGGCGATGATGGCCAGCTGCATGCGCCAGCCGCAATACACGACGATGGGCGCGGCCAGCAGGGTGCACAGCGCGATCCGCTGCAGCACGCCGGGGATGCGCACCTTCTCGACATTAAAGTAGGGCATGAAGTTCAGCAGGAAGCCGATCAGGAAGATCAGCGCGGCGCGCTTGGCCAGCTTCAGCAACAGGCGCGGGCGATCGGCGCCGGCCGCGGCCAGGCGTCCCAGCGAGAGCGCCATCGCGACGCCGCCGATGAACAGGAAGAAGGGGAAGATGCAGTCGGTGAAAGTCCAGCCGTTCCACTTCGCGTGTTCGAGCTGGGAATACAGGTGGCTCCAGTCGCCCGGATTATTCACCAGCACCATCGCGGCGATGGTGAAGCCGCGGAAGGCGTCGAGCGAAGCCAGGCGGGACTTGGGGTCTTGCATCTTGTTGTTGTCTCCTTCTTGTTAGCGTGTGAACGTCGCCCCCGCGAAGGCGGGGGTCCAAGTTCTGCGTGCGTTACGACTGCGCTGGCAAACTTGGGTCCCCGCCTGCGCGGGGACGACGGCGCACTACTACTACTTCTTCCCGAACTCCGGATCAATCTTCACCAGCGCCGCCATGATGAAAGCCGGAACCGTCGCCAGGCAGGTCCAGGTGAAGAAGTGCTGGTAGCCGATCATCTCCTGCAGCTTCCCGCTCCACATCCCGGGCACCATCATCCCCAGCGCCATCAGGCCGGTGCAGATCGCGTAGTGCGCGGTTTTATACGGGCCCTCGCAGACCATGATCATGTACATCATCATGGCGGTGAAGCCGAAGCCGTAGCCGAACTGCTCGATTGCCAGGAAGCCCGAGATCACGCCGAAGTTCTGCGGCTGGAAGGTGGACAGATACACGAACACCAGGTCCGGCAGGTGCACCGCGAACACCATCAGCCACAGGCAGCGCTTCAGGCCCCAGCGCGAGATCAGCCAGCCGCCGAACAGGCCGCCGATGGTCAGGGCGACGATGCCGATGGTGCCGTAGGCGGTGCCGTACTGCGCGGTGGTGAGGCCGAGGCCGCCCTTCTCGACCGGGTCCTTCAGGAAGGGCGCGACGAGTTTCAGCAGCTGGGACTCGCCCAGGCGGAAAGTCAGGATGAAGCCGAGGATCAGCCAGATGTCGCGCTTGCCGAAGAAGCTGCCGAAGGTGGCCAGGAAGGCGCGCAGCGGATTGCTGCCCTCGCTCGCCTTGTGGTCGGCGTCGGGCCGCGGCAGCACCGCCTGGTGCCAGGCGAACAGCGCGAAGAACAGGCCGGCCAGCACGAAGAACACGATGGCCCAGGCCTGGTGCACGTCGCCCAGCGACACGGCGAGCGTGCCGGCCAGGATCACCAGCGGCCCCTGCCCCGCCAAGGTCGCCAATCTATAAAAGGTGGAGCGCACGCCGACGAAGGCGGCCTGCTGCGCCTGCGGCATGCCGAGCATGTAGAAGCCGTCGGCCGAGATGTCGTGGGTGGCCGAGGCGAAGGCCATGATCCACATGACGGCCAGGCTGACCACGAAGAAGGCGGGTAAGTGAAGCGTCGCGCCGACCGCGCCGAGGCCGGCGGCAAGCGCCAGCTGCAACGCGACGGTCCAGCCGCGCTTGGTGCCGAACATGTCGACCAGCGGCGACCACAGGGGCTTGATCACCCAGGGCAGGTACAGCAGGCTCGTATAGAAAGCGATGTCGGTGTTGGAGATCCCCATGTCCTTGTACATGACGACCGACAGGCTGTTGGCGACGATGTAGGGGATCGCCTGGCCGAAGTACAGGGAGGGTACCCACAGCCACGGGTTCTTTGCTTGCGTTTTCTGCATAACTCTTTCGTGGTGGGGCGTACCGGCGGCGCAGGGCGCTTCCAGCACGCCCCGCTCGCTTAACTGGTCATTGAACTGGTCAGCCGGCCAACGCTTCGCGCACGCTGCCGTGCGCGCTGTCCAGCAGGGCGCACGCCTGCTCGACCTCGATTTTCCTGGACAGGGCGACGATGGCGACCTTGACGTGGAAACCGCACTGCTCCAGCACCTGGCGCGCCGTTTCATCGTCGGCGCCGGTGGCGAAGGTGGTCAGGCGGATCGCCCGGCGCACCAGCTTGGCATTGGTAGCCTTCAAGTCTACCATCAGGTTGCCATAAACCTTGTTCAAACGCACCATCAGGGCGCTCGAGAAAGAGTTCAGAGCGATCTTTTGCGAGGTGCCGGCCTTCAGGCGGGTGCTGCCCGAGATGGCTTCCGGACCGGTGTCCAGGGTGACGCCGATTTCCGCCTCGCCGGCGACCGGGGCGTCCGGATTGTTGGCGAAGCCGACGGTCAGCGCGCCGGCGGCGCGCGCGGCGCGCAGGGCGCCCAGCACATAGGGCGTGGCGCCCGAGGYCGCGATCAGCAGCACCACGTCGTCCGGGCCCACGTTCACGCTGCGCAGGTCGGCCGCACCCTGTTCGAGATCGTCCTCGGCGCCTTCGACGGCGACGAACATGGCATCGGTACCGCCGGCCAGCAGCGCCACCGCGCGGCCGTGCGGCCAGGAGAAGGTCGGATACAGCTCGACGCTGTCGAGCACGCCCAGGCGGCCGGAGGTGCCGGCGCCGACGTAGATCAGGCGGCCGCCCGCTTCCATGCGCGGCAGCGCGGCCGTGACGGCGGCGGCGATGCGCGGCGCGGCGGCGCGGACCGCCTCGACGGCCTTGAACTGGTCATCGACCAGCACATTCACCAGCTCGGTGGTGGGGTATTGGTCCAGGGAAGCGTGTTGCGGGGCGGGGGTCTCGGTGTTCAGCATAATAAAACCAGTGTAATACCAATCCCAACAGCCTGCCATGAAAGGATCGGCCGTTATCATTCCGAAAAGTTATGTATAGCTGCGGCCTATTCATTGGCAGTGCGGCCGGCGACTCCGTATGCTGGCCATGACAAGAACAAGGAGACGAGATGAACCACGGCAGGCGCAATATGCTGGGCATGGCTTTATTGGGCATGATCGATCCGCTGCTGGCGGCCGCGCCGGCGTCGAGCGCTTCCGCGGCCGCCATGCCTGCCGCGCTGAAGGCCCGGCTCGACCGCGAGCTGGCGGCGATCGTGGCGAATCCCGCCTGCGAGCTGGCCAGCCTGTCGGTGCTGGCGATCCGCGACGGCCGCATCGCCTACGAGGCCCAGTTCGGCCGGCGCCTTATTGGCAACGTCAGTGGGTCGAATGGCCAGTCGGACAAGCCGGTCGATGCGCGCACCCTGTTCCGCATCGCCTCGATCTCGAAGATGATGACCACCCTCGGCCTGATGCGCCTGGTCGAGGACGGCAAGCTGGACCTGGACGCCGACGTCTCCGGCTACCTCGGCTTCAGCTTGCGCAATCCGCATTTCCCGGACCAGGCCATCGCCTTGCGTCACCTGCTCACCCACACCTCGTCCCTGCGCGACGAGGCCGGCTATTCCTGGGGCGTCGACACGGCGCTGAAGGACGTCCTCGTCCCCGGCAGCCGCCTGCATGGCGAAGGCAAGATGTGGGCAAGCAATGCCGGCCCGGGCGCCTATTTCACTTACTGCAACCTCGGCTGGGGCGTGATCGGCACCATCATGGAAAGGGTGACGGGCGAGCGCTTCGACCGCCTGATGCGGCGCCTGCTGGTCGAGCCCCTCGGCCTGCACGCCGGCTACAACCCGTCCGAGCTGCCGCCGGAAGACGTCGCCAACATCGCGACGCTGTACCGCAAGCGCACCGTCGACACCGAGGTCTGGGATGCCAACGGTCCCTGGATCGCCCAGGCGGACGACTACGGCCAAGCGCCGCCCTCGCCACCGGCCGGCATCGAGCGCTACGTCATCGGCGCGAACGCCACGCCCTTCAGCCCGACCGGCGGCATGCGCATCTCGGCCCACGACATGGGCGTCGTGATGCGCATGCTGATGAATGGCGGCGTGCACGACGGTCGACGCATCCTGCGGCAGGCCACGCTGGACCGGATGTTCTCGCGCCAGTGGACCTACGACGGCAAAGGCGGCAACGGCGACAGCCTCGACGGCCTGTTCAATTGCTGGGGCCTGGGCAACGAGCAATTCCCTGACGATCCCGTCACCCATACCCGCCTGGTCGAAGGCGGCGGCTTCGCGGCGGCCGGCCACCTGGGCGACGCTTACGGGCTGATGTCGGTGTTCGCTGCCGACCTGAAGAACCGCAACGGCATGGTCGCGCTGGTGGGCGGCACCTCGACCGACCCGCTGGCCTACAAGGGCAGGTATTCGTCTCTGGCCCGTTTCCAGGAACAGATCCTCACGACGATGCATCGGCGCGCCATCCTGGTGCGCGCATGACCGGCGGTTATGCCTGCCTGCGCTACATTCATTAGCGAAAGCCAGGGCCAGCCCCTAAGCTTTCACGTCATCATCGAAGAAAAATAGTGTGCACGGATGCAAGAAATAATCGTGATCGGCGGAGGTGTTGTCGGCCTGACCTCGGCCTGGTGGCTGCTCGAGGCGGGCCACAAGGTCACGCTGCTCGAACGTGCACCACAAGTGGGCACCGGCACCAGTTTCAGCAATGGCGGCCAGCTGAGCTACCGTTACGTGTCGCCGCTGGCCGACGTCGGCGTGCCGCTGAAGGCGCTGCAGTGGATGTTCCAGGAATATGGTCCGCTGCGCTTCAAGCCCCAGTTCGACCTGCACCAGTGGACCTGGCTGGCCGCCTTCCTGGCCAACTGCCGCGCCGACGCCAACCGCAAGACCACGAACAAGCTGCTGGAGCTGGGCGAACTGTCGCGCCAGGCGATGGTCCAGCTCGAACCGGTGGTGCCGCCGGAATCCTTCCAGTGGCGCGAGTCCGGCAAGCTGGTGGTCTACCGGACCAGGAAAGCCTTTGAGGCCGCCGCCTCCAAACCGGATTCCTCCCCTACCCGCCAGGTCTGGAACGCGGCCGAATGCGTGGCCCACGAGCCGGCCCTGGCCGCCGCCGAGGACAAGCTTGAAGGCGGCATCTACAACAGCGGCGAAGCGGTGGCCGACTGCTACGCCTTTTGCGTGGCCCTGGCCGAACGCATCGCGGCGCATCCGCGCTTTACCGGCTTCGTGCATGGCGACGCCCTGCGTCTGCTGACGTCCGGCGACCGGATCACCGGCGTCGAGACCAGCAGCGGCCCGGTGAAAGGTGACGCCTACGTGCTGGCGGCCGGCATGCAGAGCCGCGCACTGGCCCGGACCGCCGGCATTTCGCTGCCGATCTATCCGCTCAAGGGCTACAGCCTGACGGCGCCGATCCGTCCCAGCGACGTGGCGCCGGAAATCAGCGTCACCGACTTCGAGCGCAAGGTGCTGTACGCGCGCATCGGCGGCAAGCTGCGGGTGGCGGCCATGGTCGACATGATGGGCGAAGACCTGAGCCTGGACGCCCGCCGCCTGGCCAGCCTGACGCGCCAGGTCCGCGAAACCATGCCCGATGCGGCCGACTACAACAGCGTCACCCCCTGGGCCGGCCTGCGCCCCGCCACCCCGAACAGCGCCCCGATCATCGGCCACTCGCCCTACAAGAACCTGTGGCTGAACATCGGCCACGGCCCCCTTGGCTTCACCTTCGCCTGCGGCACCGCCAGCCTACTGGCCGACCTCGTCCAAGACAAAACCCCACCCTTTACCCTCGAAGGCCTGACCCTGCGCTGAAATTCGGGGTCAGAGCACTTTTCGCCTTAAATTCGGGGTCAGAGCACTTTATGGGGCAATGACCCAGCTGCAGCTAAGCCCGGCATGGCTTCTGCCATAGGGGCGAATGCTCGGACCAGGCCCGGAATTTGTAACCAATAGTCGAAAATAGCCGCGCTGGCGGTAAAAACCGGTAATGTGCTCTGACCCCGAATTTTTGCGGAAAAGTGCTCTGACCCCGAATTTTTTTCGAGACGGTTGAATTTATTTTCGGCAAAAGATGTCCGAAGATGAGGCAACTGCAGTCAATATGCTGTCTTCTCGGAAATTCCGAACAGTCATCGCCTCTCACCTGAGCCTCTAAAATGGCGGATAATTGCCGCCATGCCTACCCCGCCAAAACCCGGCTGCCCCTGCGGCAGTACCTTGCCCATCCTGCGCTGCTGCGGCCCGTATATCGCCGGCGCCGAGCTGCCGCCGACCGCCGAAGCGCTGATGCGTTCGCGCTACACGGCCTATGTGATGCAGCAGGAAGACTATCTGCGCGCCACCTGGCACCCGAGTACCCGGCCGGAAGAGTCCATCGTCGACAAAAATGAAAAGATTCAATGGCTCGGACTTGAGATAAAATCTGCTTTACGTTTACGTCAACGTAAAGTAGATCTGCCGGAACAGTTGGACCAGGACACCGTCGAATTCGTCGCCCGCTTCAGGGTCAACGGCCGCGCCCAGCGGCTGCACGAGATCAGCAACTTCGTGCGCGAACCCGAAACGCCCGGCGGCGTGCCACGCTGGTTCTATGTAGACGGCAGCTTCCCCGAGCAAAAAGCTAAATAGAATACGCAGGAGACGCGATGCCTCAAATCGACAGCAAACTCAACCCGCGCGGCGAGGATTTCAAGACCAACGCCGCAGCCATGCAAGCCCTGGTCGACGACCTGCGCGCCAAGGTGGCCGCCGTTGCGAAGGGCGGCGGCGAAGCGGCCAGTGCCAAGCACGTCGCCCGCGGCAAGCTGCTGCCGCGCGACCGCGTGCAGATGCTGCTCGATCCCGGTACGCCCTTCCTCGAGTTTTCCCAGATGGCGGCCTACGAGATGTACCACAATGCGGCCCCGGCAGCCGGCATCATCACCGGCATCGGCAGGGTCAGCGGCCAGGAATGCGTGATCGTCTGTAACGACGCCACCGTCAAGGGCGGCACCTATTACCCGATGACGGTCAAGAAGCACCTGCGCGCCCAGGAGATCGCCGAGCAGAACAACCTGCCCTGCATCTACCTGGTCGACTCGGGCGGCGCCAACCTGCCGAACCAGGACGAGGTCTTCCCGGACCGCGACCACTTCGGCCGCATCTTCTATAACCAGGCCAACCTGTCCGCCAAGGGCATTCCGCAGATCGCGGTCGTGATGGGCTCCTGCACCGCCGGCGGCGCCTACGTGCCGGCGATGAGCGACGAGTCCATCATCGTCAAGGAACAGGGCACCATCTTCCTGGGCGGCCCGCCGCTGGTGAAGGCCGCGACCGGCGAGGTCGTGAGCGCCGAAGACCTGGGCGGTGGCGACGTCCACACCCGCCTCTCGGGCGTGGCCGACCACCTGGCCCAGAACGATACCCACGCGCTGTCGCTGGCCCGCACCATCGTCTCGAACCTCAACCGCAGCAAGCCGCAACAGGGCGCGCTGCGCGAATCCGTCGAACCGAAGTACGCACCGGAAGAGCTGTACGGCGTGATCCCGGTCGACACCCGCAAGCCCTTCGACGTGCGCGAAGTCATCGCCCGCATCGTCGACGCTAGCTGCTTCGACGAATTCAAGGCGAGATATGGCACCACGCTGGTGTGCGGCTTCGCCCATATCTTCGGCATGAAGGTCGGCATCATCGCGAATAACGGCATCCTGTTCTCGGAGTCGGCGCTGAAGGGCACCCACTTCATCGAGCTGTGCTGCCAGCGCAAGATCCCGCTGGTCTTCCTGCAAAATATCACCGGCTTCATGGTCGGCCGCAAGTACGAGAACGAGGGCATCGCCCGCAACGGCGCCAAGATGGTGACCGCGGTGGCGACGGCGTCCGTGCCGAAGTTCACGGTGATCATCGGCGGCTCCTTCGGCGCCGGCAACTACGGCATGTGCGGCCGCGCCTTCTCGCCGCGCTTCCTGTGGATGTGGCCGAACGCGCGCATCTCGGTGATGGGCGGCGACCAGGCCGCGTCCGTGCTGGCCACCGTCAAGCGCGACGGCATCGAAGCCAAGGGCGGCCAGTGGTCGCCGGACGAAGAAGCCGCGTTCAAGCAGCCGATCAAGGACCAGTACGAACACCAGGGCCACCCCTACTACGCCACCGCGCGCCTGTGGGACGACGGCGTCATCGATCCGGCCGACACGCGCATGGTCTTGGGGCTTGGTCTGTCGGCCGCGCTGAATGCGCCGATCGAAGACACGAAGTTCGGCGTATTCCGCATGTAAAACGGGGAGAGAACATGGATAACTACGATACCCTGATCATCGACGTCGCCAACAAGGTCGCCACCATCACCCTGAACCGTCCGGACGTGCGCAACGCCTTCAACGAAGTCGCGATCGCCGACCTGACCATGGCCTTCGACGAGATCAGCCAGGACGCCGACGTGCGCGCCATCGTGCTGGCCGCGAACGGTCCCTCCTTCTGCGCCGGCGCCGACCTGAACTGGATGAAGAAGATGGCCGGCTACTCCCACGAGGAGAACGAAGCCGACGCCCTGCGCCTGGCCGACATGCTGCGCACCATCTACTTCAGCCCGAAGCCGGTGGTGGCGAAAGTGCAGGGCGACTGCTACGCCGGCGGCATGGGCCTGGTGGCGGCCTGCGACATCGTCGTGGCGGCTGAAGGCGTGAACTTCTGTCTGTCGGAAGTGAAACTGGGCCTGATCCCGGCCACGATCTCGCCCTACGTCATCAAGGCGATGGGCGACCAGGCTTCGCGCCGCTACTTCCTCAGCGCCGAGCGTTTCGACGCTAGCTGCGCGAAGCGCCTCGGCCTGGCCCACGAGGTCGTCCCGGCCGAGGAGCTCGACACCACCGTGAACACCATCGTCAAGGCGCTGGTGAACAACAGCCCGAATGCCGTGCGCGAAGCGAAGAAGCTGGTGCGCGACGTGGCCGGGCTGCCGATCGACGATGTGCTGCTGGCCGATACCGCCGCCCGCATCGCGAATATCCGTGCTTCCGCCGAGGGACGCGAAGGGGTCGCGTCCTTCCTCGAGAAGCGCAAACCCGCTTGGCTGAGTTAGCCAATCAGTAAAGTAATAGGATTCATCTTGAACCGTCACACCTCGTCCGACTGGATCGCGCGCAGCCTGCGCAGCGTCTGGCACCCATGCACGCAGATGCAGCACCACGAAGAGGTGCCGCTGATCGCCGTCAGCCACGCCAAGGGGCCGTGGCTCTACGACCATGAAGGCCGGCGCTACATGGACGGCATCAGCTCGTGGTGGGTCAACCTGTTCGGCCACGCCAACCCGCGCATCAACGCCGCCCTGAAGGACCAGCTGGACACGCTCGAACACGCGATGCTGGCCGGCTTTACCCACGAGCCGGTGGTCGAGCTGTCGGAGCAGCTGGCGGCGTTAACCGGCCACGCGCTGGGCCATGCCTTCTATGCGTCCGATGGCGCATCAAGCGTAGAGATCGCGCTCAAGATGAGCTTCCATTACTGGCGCAACGCTGGCTACCCGAACAAGCAGGAATTCGTCTGCCTGCAAGGCTCCTATCACGGCGAGACCATCGGCGCCCTGGCCGTCACCGACGTCGCCCTGTTCAAGGACGCCTATGGCCCGTTGCTGCGCGCTTCCCGCACCGTGGCCTCGCCCGATGCCCGCAAGGCCGTCGACGGCGAGTCGGCCCAGGACGTGGCGCGCCGCGCGATCAAGGACGTGGAAACCCTGTTCGCCGAAGAAGGCGACAGGATCGCCGCCATCATCGTCGAGCCGCTGGTGCAGTGCGCGACCGGCATGGCGATGCACGATCCGCTCTACCTGCAGCGTCTGCGCGAGTTGTGCGACAAGTACCACGTGCACCTGATCGCCGACGAGATCGCGGTCGGCTGCGGCCGCACCGGCACCTTCTTCGCCTGCGAACAGGCCGCCATCTGGCCGGACTTCCTCTGCCTGTCGAAGGGGATCAGCGGCGGCTACCTGCCGCTGTCGCTGGTGCTCAGCACCGACAAGGTCTACGAGGCTTTCTACAGCGAAGACATCACGCGCGGCTTCCTGCACTCGCACTCGTATACCGGCAACGCCCTGGCCTGCCGCGCCGCACTGGCGACCCTGCAGATCTTCCAGGAAGACGATGTATTGAACAGGAACCGCGAGACCGCGACCCGCCTGATGCTGGAATTGGCCCCGCTGCTGGAACACGAGCGCGTCACCAGCTTCCGCCAGCGCGGCATGATCCTGGCGTTCGACGCCGTCGAGCCGGATGCGAAACGCGCCTCGACCTTCGCGCGCCGCTTCTTCACCAGCGCGGTCGAGAACGAACTGCTGCTGCGCCCGATCGGCCGCACGGTCTACCTGATGCCGCCCTATGTATTGGACGAAGAAGAGATCGTCGGACTGGCGGCGCGCACGCGCAAGGTCTTCGAGAAGGTGATCGCCGAAGCATGATGAACAATGCGAATCATGCGGTGGATCTGAATCTGATCGCCGGCGTCGAGCGCCAGCTGGACACCCTGGCCGTCCAAAGCCTGACGCGCCGCCGCCGCACCGCCGACTCTCCCTGCGCGCCGCGCCAGGTGGTCGACGGCCGGTCCATGCTGGCCTTCTGCAGCAACGATTACCTGGGCCTGGCCGCGCATCCGCGCGTGATCGCCGCCCTGCACGAAGGCGCGGACCTGTACGGCGCCGGCAGCGGCGCCGCCCATCTGGTTTCCGGCCACAGCCGCGCCCACGCGCAGCTGGAAGAGCGGCTGGCCGCGATGCAGGCGCCGCACCTGGCCGATGCGCGCGCGCTGTACTTCTGCACCGGCTACATGGCCAACCTGGCGGCGCTGACCGCGCTGGGCAGCAGCCCGGATGCGACGATCTTTTCGGAGGCGCTGAACCACGCCTCGCTGATCGACGGCGCGCGCCTGGCAAAAGCCGGCGTCACGGTCTATCCGCATGGCGACGTGGCCGCGCTGGAAACGAAGCTTTTGGAAAGCGGGGCCGGCACGAAAATCGTCGTCACCGACAGCGTGTTCAGCATGGACGGCGACCTGGCACCGCTGCCGGCCCTGCTGGCCCTGTGTGAACGCCATGGCGCCTGGCTGGTGGTCGACGATGCCCACGGCTTCGGCGTGCTGGGCGCGAACGGCCGCGGCGCGCTCGAACATTTCGCACTGCGTTCGCCCAACCTGGTGTATGTCGGCACCCTCGGCAAGGCGGCCGGCGTGGGCGGCGCTTTCATCGCCGCGCATGCCTCCGTCATCGAACTGATGATCCAGCGCGCCCGCCCCTACATCTACACGACGGCGAGCCCGCCGGCGCTGGCGCATGCGCTGCTGGCCAGCCTTGACATCATCGAAGGCGCGGAAGGCATGGAACGCCGCGCGCACCTGAACCGGTTGATCTCCCTGCTCGACGATGAGCTGAAGCTGAAGCGCTGGCAGCGGCTGCCGTCGCGCACCGCCATCCAGCCCATCGTCATCGGGGCCAACGACGAAGCGCTGCGGGCGGCCAGCCGCCTGCACGAGCAGGGCCTGTGGGTGCCGGCGATCCGCCCGCCCACCGTGGCGCCGGGCACCGCCCGCCTGCGCGTGACCCTGTCCGCCGCGCATACGCAAGACGAGGTGGCGCAGCTCGCCGCCGCCCTGAATCACCTGGAAACCCAGCAGCTGGAAAGGACCGCAGCATGACTCTCAACGATCCCGAACAACCGGGCGGCACGCCGGCCCATTCGGAAGTCGGCTTTGCCGAGCCGGCGAAGGCCGCCGCGCCCGTCGTCACCACCGTGCCGGCCCCGCTGGCCGCGGAAGGCGTGCCGACGCGCTTCGCCTGCTTCGTCACCGGCACCGATACCGAAATCGGCAAGACGCTGATCAGCGCCGCGATCCTGCACAAGCTGGTACAGCATGGCCAGCGCGCCTGCGGCATGAAGCCGATCGCGGCCGGCGCCGAAGAGCGCGACGGCGAGCTCCATAACGAAGACGCCGCCATGCTGCGCGCCGCCGGCAATGTGAACCTGCCGCAGCACATCACCACGCCCTTCATGCTGCGCGAGCCCTGCGCCCCGCACATCGCGGCCGAGCTGGAAGGCGTGCGCATCGAGCCGGTGGCGATCATGACCGCCTTTGCGGAGATCCTGGGAGCGTCCGACGCCACCGTGGTCGAGGGCGTGGGCGGCTTCTGCGTGCCCTTCTCCGACGATTTCGACAGCGCCGACCTGGCGGTGCAGCTCGGCCTGCCGGTGATCCTGGTGGTCGGCATGCGCCTGGGCTGCATCAACCACGCCCTGCTCACCGCCGAAGCGATCATCTCGCGCGGCCTGGTGCTGGCCGGCTGGGTCGCCAACCAGGTCGATCCAAGCATGCGCTTCGTCGACGAGAACGTGGCCGCCCTGGAGCAGCGCATGCCCGCGCCCCTGCTGGGACGCGTGCCGCGCCTGGAACAAGTCTCGGCCGCCGATGCGGCGGCCTATATCGAGCTCGCGGGCGTGCCGGGATGGCCGCTCATGYGCTCCTGAAACACCAAAACAAGGATTCAAAAAATGACCCAAGTCGTTACCCTCCACCCGCCCGTCACCCCGGCCTCTCTGCCGAAGGACGCCACCTGGCCGCTGGCCGAGGTGCTGGCCCTGTTCGAACTGCCGCTGCCGGAGCTGATGTTCCGCGCCCAGCAGGCCCACCGCGTCAACTTCCCCGACGGCGACGTCGAACTGGCGACCCTCCTCTCCATCAAGACCGGCGGCTGCGAGGAAGACTGCGGTTACTGCCCGCAGGCCGCGCGCTACGATACCGGCGTCGAAGCGAAGAAAATCCTCGACCTGGACACCGTGCTGGCCGCAGCAAGCGAAGCCAAGTCCAAGGGCGCGACCCGCTTCTGCATGGGCGCCGCCTGGCGCAGCCCGAAGGAGCGCGACATGGAAAAGGTCGAAGCCATGGTGCGCGGCGTGAAGGCGCTCGGCATGGAAACCTGCGCCACGCTGGGCATGCTCGAGGAAGGCCAGGCCGAACAGCTGAAGCAGGCCGGCCTGGACTACTACAACCACAACATCGACACCTCGCCGGACTTTTATGGCGACGTGATCTCGACCCGCGAATACAACGACCGCCTGGATACCCTGGGCCGCGTGCGTAACGCCGGCCTGAAGATCTGCTGCGGCGGCATCGTCGGCATGGGCGAGACGCGTTCGCAGCGCGCCGGCCTGATCGCCCAGCTGGCCAACATGAACCCGTATCCGGAATCGGTGCCGATCAACCACCTGGTGCAGGTCGAAGGCACGCCGCTGCACGGCCTGCCGCCGCTGGACCCGATCGAATTCGTGCGCACCATCGCCGTCGCCCGCATCACGATGCCGAAGGCGCGCGTGCGTTTATCCGCTGGCCGGCGCGAGCTGGGCGAGGCGGTGCAGGCAATGTGCTTCATGGCCGGCGCCAACTCCATCTTCTACGGCGACAAGCTGCTGACCACCGATAACCCGGAAGCTGACGATGACCGTGCGCTGCTGGAAAAGCTGGGTTTGAAAACCCGCTCGGCGACCTTGGAGTCGGTGCAGAAGGAAAGTTGCGGTTGCTGAGGCCACGTACCTGAAAACGTCAATCCCGCGAAGGCGGGAATCCAAGTTTTTGGACTGAGCCACGAACTTGGGTCCCCGCTTGCGCGGGGACGACGGATCGAACGCTAACACTTAAAAAATAGACGAGACACCACATGTTCACCAAGATCCTCATCGCCAACCGTGGCGAAATCGCCTGCCGCGTCGCCGCCACCGCGCGCCGCATGGGCATCCGTACCGTTGCCGTCTACTCCGAAGCCGACGCCGGCGCGAAGCATGTCGCGGTCTGCGATGAGGCGGTCTTGATCGGCCCGGCCGCGGCCAAGGACAGCTATCTACGTGGCGACAAGATCCTCGAAGTCGCCAAAGCCACCGGTGCCCAGGCCATCCATCCGGGCTACGGTTTTCTCTCGGAGAACGCGGAATTCGCCGAAGCCGTCGAGGCGGCCGGCCTGGTCTTCATCGGCCCGCCGGGTTCCTCGATGCGCGCGATGGGATCGAAGTCGGCGGCGAAGCAGCTGATGGAAGGCGCGAACGTGCCGCTGGTGCCGGGCTACCACGGCGATGCCCAGGATCCTGAGCTGCTGCAGAGCGAGGCCAACCGCATCGGCTATCCGGTGCTGCTGAAGGCCAGCGCCGGCGGCGGCGGCAAGGGCATGCGTGTGGTGGAGCGCTCGGAAGATTTCCAGGCCGCGCTGGCCTCCTGCAAGCGCGAGGCGATTTCCTCCTTCGGCGACGACAAGGTGCTGGTCGAGAAGTACCTGACCCGCCCGCGCCACATCGAGATCCAGGTCTTCGCCGACAAGCTGGGCAACTGCGTCTACCTGCACGAGCGCGACTGCTCGGTGCAGCGCCGCCACCAGAAGGTGCTGGAGGAAGCGCCGGCGCCCGGCATGACCGGGGAGCGCCGCGCCTCGATGGGCGAAGCGGCCGTCGCCGCCGCGCGCGCGGTCGGCTATGTCGGTGCCGGCACCGTCGAGTTCATCGCCAACCAGGACGGTTCCTTCTACTTCATGGAGATGAATACCCGCCTGCAGGTCGAGCACCCGGTGACGGAGATGATCACCGGGACCGACCTGGTCGAATGGCAGCTGCGCGTGGCGGCCGGCCAGCCGCTGCCGAAGCAGCAGCATGAAATCTCCATCAATGGGCATTCCATCGAAGCGCGCGTGTATGCGGAGAATCCGGAGAAGGGCTTCCTGCCTTCGATCGGTACCTTGCGTTTCATGGACGTGCCTTCGCATGTGGCTTTCGAGCTGGGCGGCACTGCAGACGCACCGGCCGGCGTGCGCATCGATTCGGGTGTACGCGAAGGCGATGCGATCTCGCCGTTCTACGACCCGATGATCGCCAAGCTGATCGTCTGGGGCGCGGACCGTACCCAGGCGCTGTCGCGCATGGCGCAGGCGCTGTCCGAGTTCCACATCGTCGGCCTGGCCACGAATATCGCCTTCCTGAAGCGCCTGGTGGAAGGCCAGGCCTTTTCCAGCGCCGACCTGGACACCGGCCTGATCGAGCGGAACAACGCCTCGCTGTTCCCGGCCGCCGGCCCGGCGCCGAAGGGTGCGCTGGCCCTGGCGGCAGTCGCGCTGGCGGATGCCGAGCAGGCCTTGTCGGTGTCCGGCAATCCGGCCGATCCCTGGACCAGCACCCATGGCTGGCGCATGAACGGCACCTATCGCCGCGCATTGTCCTTCAGCGACGAATACACCGCCATGCTCGACGCCAAGGCCTATGCAGCGGTCCTGGCCTATCACCCGCACGGCTGGGTGCTGGAACTTGACGGCGCCGCCCACCCGTTGGCGCTGGTCTCGAAACGCGGCGGCGAAGGAGATGGCAAAATCGCGATCCGCCTCGACGGCAGCGCCCTGCACGGCACCGTGCGCCGCGACGGCGAACTGCTGCACGTGTTCACCGGCGGCCAGCATGTCACCCTGCACTACGCCGATCCGATGGCGCATGCCGGCGAAGTCGAAGCCGCCGGGGGTCGCCTGACCGCGCCGATGCCGGGCAAGGTGGTCGCCGTGATCGCGAAAAACGGCCAGACTGTCAAGAAGGGCGAGCCGCTGGTGATCATGGAAGCGATGAAAATGGAGCACACGATTGCGGCGCCGAGCGACGGCCTGGTCGAAGAGATCCTGTACCAGGTCGGCGACCAGGTGGCCGACGGCGCGCCCCTGCTGGCCTTCAAGGCCGCCGCCTGAGGAGGCCGAATGCGGATTCTCCTCTACCGCGGCGACGGCGTGATCGAGCCGTGGGCGCGCGATTTCGCGCAGGCGCTGCCGCAGGCCGAAACGGTCGCATGGCAAGAGGGGCACGCCCTCGAACCCTGCGACTACGCTGTCCTGTGGGCGCCCACGCCCGCCCTGCTCGACCAGCTGTCGCGCGTCAAAGCGATCTTCCTGATGGGCGCGGGCGTGGACGCGATCCTGAAATTCGGCGATGCCCTGCCCGACGTCCCGGTGATCCGCCTGGGCGACGCCGGCATGGGCGGGCAGATGGCGGAGTACGTGGCGTATGCCGTGCTGCGCTACTTCCGCCGCTTCGACGAATACGAGCAGCAGGCGCGCCAGGGCATCTGGAATCCGCTCGGCGCGCGCAGGAAGGAAGAATTCACGGTCGGCGTGCTGGGGCTGGGCAAGCTCGGCGTGCCGGTCGTGCAGGCGCTGCGCCAGCTCGGCTTTCCAGTGCGCGGCTGGAGCCGCACGCCCAGGGACATCCCGGGCGTCGAATGCCATGCCGGCATGGACTCGCTCGACGCGTTTCTGGGCGGTTCGCAGGTGCTGGTCTGCATGCTGCCGCTGACGCCGGAAACGACCAACCTGCTGGACCGCGCGCGGCTGTCGAAGCTGCCCGAGGGCGCGTATCTCGTCAACGTCGCGCGCGGCGCCCAGGTCGCCGAGCCTGACCTGCTGGGCCTGATCCGCTCGGGCCACATCGCGGGCGCCACGCTGGACGTTTTCCGCAACGAGCCGCTGCCGGCGCCGCATCCCTTCTGGAGCGAGCCGCGCATCACCATCACGCCGCACATCTCGGCGCTCACGATCCGCGAGGAAGCCGTGCGCCAGATCGCGCAAAAGATCACCATGCTCGAACAGGGCGAACATGTGGCCGACGTGGTCGACCGCCAACGAGGATACTGAAAATGAACCTGCCAAAACACGTCAAGATCGTCGAAGTCGGCCCGCGCGACGGCCTGCAGAACGAAAAAGAGAATGTCTCTGCCGCCGTCAAGATCGAGCTGGTCGACCGCCTGTCGCGCGCCGGCTTCGCCAACATCGAAGCGGCGTCCTTCGTCTCGCCGAAATGGGTGCCGCAGATGGCCACCAGCCTTGAGGTCATGGCCGGCATCAGCCGCCGTCCGGGCACCATCTATTCGGCCTTGAGCCCGAACATGCAGGGCTTCGAGGCGGCGCTGGCAGCGAAGGCCGATGAAGTCGTGATCTTCGGCTCGGCCTCGGAGGCCTTCTCGCAAAAGAACATCAACTGCTCGATCGCGGAATCGATCGCGCGCTTCGAAAGCGTTGCCAAAGCCGCCAAGGAGCACGGCCTGCGCCTGCGCGGCAGCATCAGCTGCTCCTTCGGCTGCCCCTACCAGGGCGAGGTGCCGCTGGATGCCGTGGCCGACGTGGTGGCGCGCATGCGCGACCTGGGCTGCGACGAGATCGACATCGCGGACACGATCGGCGTCTCGACCCCGCGCAAGACCCAGGCGGTGATGGAGACCGCGGCGCGCGCCTTCAAACTCGAGGCTATCTCCGGCCACTTCCACGACACCTACGGCCAGGCATTGGCGAACATTTACGCCAGCCTGGAAGTGGGCGTGGCGATCTTCCACTCCTCGGTGTCGGGCCTGGGCGGTTGCCCGTACGCGAAGGGCGCGACCGGCAACGTCGCCACCGAGGACGTGGTCTACATGATGAACGGCCTGGGCATCGAGACCGGCATCGATCTCGACCAGGTGGTGGACGCGGGCCACTTCATTTCGCAGCAGCTGGGGCGCAAGGGAGTGAGCCGGGCGGGGAATGCGCTGCTGGCGAAACGGGCTGGCTGATTTGTCATGCGATCGTGGGCACGCCGTGCCCACGTCCTCGCCACGCGGAAATGAAAAAAGGCCGACGATCGCTCGTCGGCCTTTTCGGTATACTTGGTCGGAGTACAAGGATTCGAACCTTGGACCCTCTGGTCCCAAACCAGATGCGCTACCGGGCTGCGCTACACTCCGAAGACAACGATCATACCCTTCCGCAGAGGTCGCGGTCAAGGAAAGCACCCGAGAATGCGCGCGAATGTGTGCGGATGAGGCTTTCCGGCACAGGAATCGATGGGAGCCGCACGTGAATGCCGTAATCGACCGTTTTCCGGGACCGGGCTTTGACGCCCTTCCCGACCGCAAGCAATTGCAGCGCGTGGCGGCGGGCATCGCCATCTCGCTGGCCGCGCATGCGCTGCTGTTATCGATCTACCGCCAGCCGCGGCCGGTCGCCCTGCCCGCGCCCGCCGGCGAGCCTCTCACCGTGCGCCTGCGGGCGGAGCCGCAACGACCGCCGGTTGCGGAGCCGGCCGAGCCGCCGGTACAGCCGCAAGTACAAACGAAGCCGGTGCCGCGCGCACGCCCGCCCCGTCGCATCATCGCCGTGCCGCCGCAGCCGGAAACCGCCAAGGACAAACCCTTCGCCGTCGAGGCGCCGCCCACACCACCGGTGCCCGCGGACGCAGCGCCGGCACGGCACTTCAACCTGGACGCCGCCCGCAGCGTGGCGCGCAAGGTGGCGAACGAGCCGGATCCGGCCAAGGTGGGAACAGCGCTGGAAAGACTGCCGCCGCCGCCCTTGCAGACCGAGAGCAAGTTGGAGCGCGCCATCAAGGGCGCCAAGCGGCCGGATTGCAAGGATGGGGTGCCGGGTGGATTGCTGGCGCCGATTTTCCTGGCGATGGATAAGAAGGATAGTGGGTGTAAGTGGTAAAGCATCGTCATTCCCCGCGAACGCGGGAATGACGTTGGTTTGCGGATCGACGGTTCAGGCGTCGCCCTTGATCTGCAAAGCCCGCTCATACAGCGCATTTTTCTTCCGCCCCGTAATCTGCGCCGTCAGATTCGCCGCCTGCTTCACCGAGCACTCCGTCAGCAGGATCTGCAGGATGCGCTCCGCCTCCGCATCGCCGGCATCATCGGCCGGTGCCGCGCCTTCGACCAGCACCACGAATTCGCCGCGCTCGCGGTTCTGGTCGGCCTTGACCCAGGCCAGCGCTTCGCCGAGCGGGCAGCGGTGGATTTCTTCGAACATCTTGGTCAGCTCGCGCGCGAACACGACCTGGCGGGTCGGCTCGAACACGGCGGCCAGGGCTTCGACGCAGTCGGTGATGCGATGCGGTGCCTCATAGATCACGAGGGTCGAGGTTTCGCTCTTGAGCTGGGCCAGTTCGGTTTCGCGCTGCCTGGCCTTCGCCGGAAGGAATCCGACAAAATGGAAGCGGTCGTTCACCAGGCCGCTGGCCGACAGCGCCGTGACCACCGCCGAGGCGCCGGGTACCGGCACCACGTTCAAGCCTTCTGCGCGCACCGCGTCGACGATGCGGGCGCCGGGGTCGGAGACGGCCGGCGTGCCGGCGTCCGACACCAGGGCCACGCGCTCGCCCGCGCGCAGGCGCTGGATCAGCTTTTCGGCCACCTCGCGCTCGTTGTGCTGGTGGGCGGCCACCATCTGCTTGTTCAGGCCGAAGCGGGTCAGCAGGGCGCCGGTCTTGCGCGTGTCCTCGCAGGCGACGACGTCGGCGATCAGCAGCAGATGCAGGGCGCGCAGGGTGATATCGGTGACGTTGCCGATCGGTGTGGCCACCACGTAGAGCGTTGCGGTAGGATACGACTGCTGGGCTGCTTCGCCCAGTACGGGCAATTGGGCGATCTGGCTGGACTGAATGGCGGTCATGTGGGGATCGGATGCTGATTAAAAAACTGAAAGCGCTGGGCGCGGGCCTGGCGACGGGACTGACGGTTGCGCTGCTGACCGGCTGCACCACGGTGAGCCTCGACGAGCCGCAGCGATTGTGCGCGCCCGGGGGCGCAAACACAAGTCCCAGGAGCGGCGACTACGCCTGCCCGGAGTATGCGCCGCCACCGGCGCCGGCCTATGTGCCGCCGCCGCGCGAGGTGGAATCGGCGCCGGTGCAGACCGCGCCGATCCAGCTGCCGGGCCATGAGTCCCGCCCTCCCCCTCCCGCCGCCGCCAGGGGTGCCGGTCCGGTCCGCGTCGCCCTGCTGCTGCCGATGAATTCCCCGAGCCTGGGCGCCGCCGCCGATGCCGTGCGCGCCGGCTTCATGGCCAGCGCCGAGCGTGACGGCGCCGGCATCGCGGTCGACCTGGTCGCCACCGGCGACAGCGCCGACGACGCCCTCGCCGCCTATTCCCGCGCCGCCGCCTCGCACGACGTCATCGTCGGCCCGCTGGCCCGCCCTGCCGTCAGCGCGCTGGCCAGCGGCGGCGCGGTGAGCCTGCCGACCGTCGCCCTGAATCATCCGGAAGTGCGTGGCTCCTTGCCGCGCGGCATGGTCGTGGCCGGTCTCTCGCTCGAGGACGAGGCGCGCCAGGCTGCCGACTGGGCGGCGCGCGAACATCCGCAGGGACGGGCACTGATCCTCACCGGCAACGCCGCCTGGGCCCAGCGCGCGGCCGGCGCCTTCGAGGCGCGCTGGAGCGAACTCGGCCATACGGGCCAGCGCTATAACCTGCCCTCTGCCGGCGGCCGCGCCGACCCGCTCGCCATCTCCGAGCTCAAGACCCGGCTGGAAATCGATCCGCCGGAAGTGCTGTTCGCCGCGCTCGACGCGGTCGAGCTGCGCCAGGTGCGGGCCCGGACCGGCACCGCGATTCCCCTGTACACCGGCGGCGCCGGCAATCCGGGCCGCGCGCCCGGCACCGCGTATTCCGAGCTGAACGGCCTGCGCGTGGTCGACCTGCCCTGGCTGATCCGGCCGGACAACCCGGCGGTGATGGTGTATCCGCGACCCATCGATTCGGAGCAGTCGCTGACCATGAGCCGCCTGTACGCGCTCGGCATCGATGCCTTCCTGGTCGCCCGCGAGCTGGGCCTGCGTCCGGGCTCGCCCTTCATCATCGACGGCGTCACCGGCCACCTGGAGGTCGATGCCGGCAGCCAGCGCCTGCGGCGGCGCGAAGCCATGGCGGTCTACCGCGACGGCAACTTCGAACCCGCGGACGCGGGGCCTTGAAATGTGGCCGGCCCGCCTGTCGCAGAAGCAGGAACAGGGTCGGCAAGGAGAAGAATCGGCACTGGCGTATCTTCAACACCACGGTTTGGTGCTGATCGAAGCGAACTTCCGGTGTAAGTTAGGCGAGATCGATCTCGTCATGCGCGAGGGCGACACCCTCGTCTTCGTCGAGGTGCGCCAGCGCGCCGACCGTTCGCGCGGCGGGGCCGCCGCCAGCATCACCCCAGCGAAAATCCGCCGCATCCTGCGCGCCGCCCAGCTCTATCTGCAACGCTTCAGGCGCATGCCGCCCTGCCGCATCGACGTCGTCGCCATCGATGGCGGCAGGCTGGAATGGTTACGGAACGCCATCGAAGCCGCCTGAAATGTAAGCATTTCTTACGCCACTTGTGCGGTAGGCGTTGCCACTGCACTATAATCTTCGTCCATGAATACTCAACGCATCCTCGCTCATTTCCAGGAAAGCGCCGAACTCAAGCTGAAGTCGGGCCAGCTTCTCGCACAACCCATTTCGCAGGCCATCGAACTGATGTTCAATGCCCTGTCCAACGGCAACAAGATCCTGGCATGCGGCAACGGCGGTTCGGCCGGCGACGCCCAGCACTTCGCTGCCGAACTGGTCGGCCGCTTCGAGCGCGAGCGTTTCCCGCTGCCCGCGATCTCGCTGAGCACCGACACCTCGATCATCACGGCGGTCGGCAACGACTACAGCTTCAACGAGATCTTCAGCAAGCAGGTGCAGGCCCTGGGCCAGGCCGGCGACATCCTGCTGGCGATCTCGACGTCTGGCAATTCCGGCAACGTGCTGGCGGCCGTCGAAGCGGCGCTCGAGCGCGAAATGCGCGTCGTCGCCCTGACCGGCAAGGACGGCGGCAAGCTCGGCAAGCTGTTGACCGATGCCGACGTGCATATCAACGTGCAACACGCACGCACCGCGCGCATCCAGGAAGTGCATCTGGTCGCGATCCACAGTATCTGCGACGGTATCGACGTCGCCCTGTTCGGAGAAGAAGATGCAAGTTAAGAAAGCCGTCCTTACCGCTGCCGTGCTCGCTTCCCTGATGGCTTCGCTGCAAGGTTGCGTGGCCGTGGTGGCCGGTGGCGTGGTCACCGGCGCGTTGGCGACCACCGACCGCCGCACGCTGGGCGCGCAGACCGAGGACAAGGCGATCGCCGTGAAGGCCGAAACCCGCATGCCGCAGATCGTCGGCGATGCCGGCCACGTCAACATCAACAGCTACAACCGCAAGGTGCTGCTGACCGGCGAGGTGCGCGACGAGGAAATGAAGCGCGCCGTCGAGAACGAAGTGCGCGGCATCACCAACGTCGACAACGTGATCAACGAGCTGGTCGTCGCCGGCCCGTCGAGCTACACCTCGCGTTCGAACGATGCCCTGATCACCAGCAAGGTCAAGCTCAGCCTGGCCGACAAGCAGACGGTGTCCGCCAACTCCTTCAAGGTCGTCACCGAACGCGGCAATGTCTACCTGATGGGCCTGGTGACCCAGCGCGAAGGCAATATCGCGGCCCAGGTGGCGCAAGGCGTGTCCGGTGTGATCCGGGTGGTCAAGATCTTCGAATACATCAGCGAAGAAGACCTGCGCGCGATGCAGCCGCAGCAGCCGCCGCAGGCGCAGTAATCCACGGGAAACTGGCGGCGGGTCTATAATGACTTGTCGCCCGTTCACGGATGAGATGAAGCCATGACCGCAACCAGTTCCAACCGCTCCTGGATCAAGCCGGCCGCCATCGGCGCCGCCGTGCTCGCGATCGCCGGCATCGGCTTTGCCGCTTTCAACCAGCAGCCGACTGCGCCCAACGTCACCTTCATCAGCATCGACGGCCAGAAGATCAGCTCGCAAGACTTGCGCGGCAAGGTCGTGATGGTCAATTTCTGGGCAACTTCCTGCGCCACCTGCGTGAAGGAAATGCCGCAGATGGTCGACACCTATAACAAGTTCCGCAAGCAGGGCCTGGAATTCGTCGCCGTCGCCATGAGCTACGATCCGCCGAACTATGTCCTGAACTATGCGGAAACACGCAAGCTGCCGTTCAAGGTCGCCCTCGATTCCGGCGGCGACCTGGCCAAGCAATTCGGCGACGTGGCAATGACGCCGACCACCTTCGTCATCGGCAAGGATGGCAAGATTCTCAAACGTTACCTGGGCGAGCCGGACTTCGCGTCGTTGCACGCGCTGCTGCAGAAATCGCTGACCGCAAGCTGAAGCACATCCGCGCACCCCTGACCTCCCGCAAACCGTACCTGTTTGCTTGCCCCAAGCTTGACGCGTTCGCTGGCAAAGGAAAACTCATGCGCAAGCCGTTCACGTCCGCCCTCCTGTTTCCACTGCTGCTGGGAGGCTGCGCGAGCGTCGACACCGAACTGCGCGATACCGTCATCCTGCGTTACCAGCACGTCGCCAACGTGCACCGGATCGGCTTTCGCAACCCGATCGCACTGAGGCGCAACGAAGCCATCCATTTCGTGCAGCCGCTGGAATCGCAGGGCTTCTGGGCCGTATTCGTGCTGTGCAGCGTGGACGTCAACGGCGCCGTGCCCGCCTTCTATTACGACATCGACCGCTTCCGCGTCCAGTACGACGGCCGCCGCTTCGGCCCCTTGCGTCCCTACACCCTGCGGCTGGACGATAGCATCGACCTGAACACGCGCACCGACACCGCCGCCATCGCCGACGCCATCGCGGCCGAAATCCACGAAGGCCCGCCCAGCCAGGTATTTCATCATGGCGCCTACCCGAACCTCGACTACCGCTTCGCCATCTACGTGCCCCACGGCCTGGCCGATTACGCGGGCGAGGAATTGCCGCTGCGCTATGTCGGCGGCCACACTATCGTAAAAGGCAATGGCATCCCGCCTTCCGATATCCGGCTAGCGGGCGCGAACGGCACCGGCATCACGGCGCGCTGCCGGCCCTGATCGCGCTATGCTGTCGGCAAGGACAGCAGGAGGAAGCATGAGCGCAGCGAATATGACGATGACGGTCGAGCAAGCCTACCGGGCCATGCTGGCCTTCCTCGAACGCGAGGTCGAGCTGACCGAATCCAGCGACCTGGCCGACCTGGTCAGCGAATACAAGCTCGATGCGGATGGCCAGACCCGGGATCCGGCATTGTGGGAGGAATGGCTGACGGCGGTCGACAAGGTCCGGCCGCAGGGGAAACCGGACTGAGGGAGGACCGGCATTGCTCCCTCCTCTCGAACTGATTGCGCGTCTCGGCCTGGCGGCCCTGCTCGGCGGGGCGATCGGCTTCGAACGCGAGCGCCTGTCGTGGGCGGCCGGCTTGCGCACCCACATGCTGGTGTGCGTCGGCTCCTGCCTGTTCATGATCGTGTCGGCCTATGGATTCATGGGCGTACTGGAGCACGACCACGTCTCCCTCGATCCCTCGCGCGTGGCGGCCCAGGTCGTCTCCGGCATCGGCTTCCTGGGTGCGGGATCGATTTTGCTGCGCGGCGAAATCGTGCGCGGCCTTACCACCGCCGCCAGCCTGTGGACGGTGGCGGCGGTCGGCCTGGCCGCCGGCGGCGGGCTCTACCTTGCAGCCGTGTCCGCCACCATCATCATCCTGATCATCCTGGCCGGCATCAAGCCGCTGGAGCGCCGCTATTTCTCGGCCCGCCAGAAGCGCGAGGTGATGATCTCCGCCGAACGCGGACGCCTGACCCTGCACGTGCTGGAAAAGGAAATCGGCCCCATCACCAGCCGCATCAACACCTTCATCGTCCAGCAGCAGAAAGAAGCGCCGAACATGGACGATGTGCTGATCTCGTTTGCGCGCATGTCGGAAAGCGATTTCCATACGCTGCTCGACAAGTTGCAGAGCATTCCGGGCGTGCAGAAGCTGGACGCCAAGGGTCTCTCCGCGCGGCGGACTTACTAAGCCCGCTGCCTACCAGCGCCCCCGCTCCCGCTTCGACTGCCGCTTGCGCGCCGCCGCGTTCTGTTGCTGCAGCAGGGAATCGACGCGTTCGGAAGCTTCGCGCGCCAGTTGCTGGGCCAGCTCGATGCTGGGGAAGAATTCCGGCATCCGATAACCCAGCCAGGCATAGGCCGAGACCATGCGGCAGGTGTCCTCGACTTCCTGCAGGTTCTGCCAGAACAGTTCCTGCGGGTGGGGCTGCAGCTTGCAGATCTTGCGCTTCGCCAGCGATTGCGCCCAGTGGTTCCAGGCGCTTTCCAGGGTCGGGACGCGGGTCGAGATCGGCACCAGGGACATCGTGAACTTTTCGGCCACGCTCAGGTCGAGGGTATCCAGCCATTCCGCGCGCTCGTTCTGCTCCTCGGTGATGCGCGGGTAAAAAAAGCCGTCCGGGACGTCGATGTTGTGCACGAAGCGCTTCAGCAGTTTCACCAGCGAGGTCTCGCCGGTTACCGACGATATCCTGTGCAATTGCTCGATCGACGGTGCCACCGCGAAGCCGCTGGCTCTTACTGGCGGGATCTTTTCCTTCATTAGTGAGCGCATGATGTCGTGCGTCTCGTCGTCGTAGCCGGCCACGAAGCCTTCTTCATGCACGCCGTAGCGCCCTGCCCGTCCGGCGATCTGCTTGGCCAGCGCGGCCGAGATCTCTTCCTCTTCGACACCGTTGTACTTGACGGCCGTCGTCATCACGATGCGCTGGATCGGCATGTTCAAGCCCATGGCAATGGCATCGGTGCCGACCACGATGTCGGCCTGGCCTTCGCGGAAACGCTCGGCCTGGGCACGCCGCACTTCCGGCGACAGGTTGCCGTAGACGGTCGCTACCGACAGGCCCATCTCCGTGATCATGTCCCGCCACATCAGGACATTGCGGCGCGAGAAGGCGATGACGGCGTCGCCGCGCCGCAGGTTCTTCAGCCTGCGCACCGCGCCCGGTTCCATCGACAGCGGCGCCTTGCGCTTGAGCACGTGCACTTCGAGCGGGCACTCCAGCCTGTCGGCCAGGGCCTCGATCGCGCGCCGCGCTTCCGGCGCCCCGACCAGGTAGACGACCGACGCCGGCGCCCCGCACACGGCCGCGGTCCAGGCGGCGCCACGGTCGCGGTCGGCCAGCATCTGGATCTCGTCGATCACCGCCACCTCGACCCTCGTCTTCGTATCCAGCATCTCGACGGTGCTGGCGACGTGGGTCGCGTTCTCGGCCAGGCGCCGCTCCTCGCCCGTGACCAGGCTGACGGCCAGCGGCTCGCCGTCTTCACGTATGACGCCCTGCAGGCGCTCGTAGTTTTCCAGCGCCAGCAGGCGCAGCGGGGCGAGGTAGACGCCGCTTTCCGCCTGGGCCAGGTGCTCCATCGCGCGGTGGGTCTTACCGGAATTGGTCGGCCCCAGCAGGGCGATGAAGCGGCGCGCCATCTTGCTGGCGACCTCGAAGGATTGCGGATACTCGGCCAGGTTGATGCTTTCCTTGGTGCGCGCGGCGTGGCGCTCTTCCTGGTCGCGCTCGACGGCGTGTTCGAGGCGCTGGCGGATGCGCTCGAACACGTACTCGGCCGGCTCGGAGGTCTCCAGTTCTTCCAGCACGTGCAGGAACAGCATGGGATCGAAACCCGCTTCCTCGCACCGGTCGGCGATGTCGCGCACGAATTCCTCGACTTCCTGGTTCAGGTCGTCGATGGCGTCGCGGGTCGCGCGTTCTTCGATGAGTGCGCGGCGCACGCCGAGGTCCATCTTGCGCCACTTGCTCGGCTTGGCCAGCACGCCGCGCGAGGGCACCAGGCGGTAGTCGACGTGCAGGCCGTCCACGCGCACCGCGCCGCTGAAACGGATGAAGACGCGCCCTTCCATCTTGACCAGCTCGACGCCGCGCTGGTTCAGCTGCAGCTCGTGTTGGAGGAAGTTGTCGTCGTCCTGGGTGTCGTCGATGTTGTTGTTGGCCGGGTGACCGGAATGGTGTTGGCTCATGTTTTTTTATGCACGGGCTTGGGTTGAGGCCAATATAGCGCGGTTGGCGCGTGGGCTACGTTCGGCAAGCCACGGAATGAAAAAGCGTGGGCGGGGCCGCCCACCCTACCGGTTTGAATCCCGTAGGGTGGGCGGCCTCCGCCCACGCATGTCGATCAGAGAAAAAGCGGCTTGTTACGCAGCCACGCCCGCCTCATGCGCCTGCTGGTCCGCATGGTAGGACGAACGCACCATCGCGCCCACGGCCGCGTGCACGAAGCCCATCTCGTAAGCCTTCTCTTCGAACATTTTAAAGGTGTCCGGGTGCACGTAGCGGCGCACCGGCAGGTGCGAGTTCGACGGCGCCAGGTACTGGCCGATGGTCAGCATGTCGATGTCGTGGGCGCGCATGTCGCGCATGACTTCGAGGATTTCCTCGTCGGTCTCGCCCAGGCCCACCATCAGGCCGGACTTGGTGACGGCGTTCGGGTACTTCTTCTTGAAGTCGCGCAGCAGCACCAGCGAGTGCTGGTAGTCGGCGCCCGGGCGCGCTTCCTTGTACAGGCGCGGCACGGTTTCCAGGTTGTGGTTCATCACGTCCGGCAGGCCGTCGGCGAAGATATCGAGGGCCTTTTCCAGGCGGCCGCGGAAGTCCGGCACCAGCACTTCGATCTTGGTGTTCGGGCTCAAGGCGCGGGTCTTCTGGATGCACTCGACGAAGTGGCCGGCGCCGCCGTCACGCAGGTCGTCGCGGTCGACCGAGGTGATCACCACGTAGGACAGGCGCAGGTCGGCGATGGTCTTGGCCAGGTTGCCCGGCTCGTTGACGTCCAGCGGGTCCGGACGGCCGTGGCCGACGTCACAGAAGGGGCAGCGGCGGGTGCACTTGTCGCCCATGATCATGAAGGTGGCGGTGCCCTTGCCGAAGCATTCGCCGATGTTCGGGCAGCTGGCTTCCTCGCACACCGTCACCAGGTTGTTGGCGCGCAGGATGTCCTTGATCTCGTAGAAGCGCGAGGAGGCGGTGGCGGCCTTCACGCGGATCCAGTCCGGCTTCTTCAGGCGCTCGTGCTGCTCGATCGGCACGATCTTGATCGGGATGCGCGAGGTCTTGTCCGCGCCTTTTTGCTTGGCGCTGGCGTTGTAGGCAGCTTCTGCGGCATTGCCGGTGTCGATTTCGGAAGTCATGTGCTCTTTACCCAGGGAGGGTTTCGGTTGGTTTGTTCGTTGCGGCCGGAATGTCGTCCGCGGACAGGTGCCGGACCAGGGCCTGCGCCAGGGCCTGCTGCACGTCGTGGAGCGGCGCTTCCACGCCCATGCTGCGCATGTCCACCGTGGCCAATCCGGAATAGCCGCAAGGGTTGATCCAGCTGAAGGGCGCCAGGTCCATCGCCACGTTCAGCGATACGCCGTGGTAGGTGCAGCCGTTGCCGCGCACTTTCAGGCCGAGGGCGGCGATCTTGGCGCCCTTGCTCGGTCCATTGGCCATGTAGATGCCGGGCGCGCCTTCGACCCGTTCGCCCGCCAGATTATACGCCGCCAGCACATCGATGACCGCCTGCTCGATCTTGTTGACGAACTGGCGCGCGTACAGCTTGCCGCCCGGCTTGTTGCGGCGCAGGTCCATCAGCAGGTAGATCACGACCTGGCCGGGACCGTGGTAGGTCACCTCGCCGCCGCGGTCGGTCTGCACCACGGGGATCCCGTGCGCGCTCAGGATATGGCCGGGATCGGCGCCCAGGCCGAGGGTGTACACCGGCGGGTGCTCGACGATCCAGAGCTCGTCGGGGGTATCGGGCGTGCGCGCGTCCGTGAAGGCACGCATGGCGGCGAAGACGGTGTCGTAATCTGCGCGGCCGAGCTCACGGATGGCAGGGCGGTTCGCTGGCATGGAAACTGTGGGGACAGGAATGGAATGCCTCGACATTATAAGCCAGCCTCATGTCCCGTGCCGGCAAGCCCCCTGTTCCTGTTGCTTAAAGCACGACTTTGACCATCGGATGCGCGGACAGCTCGGTGTACAGCTTGTCCAGCATCTCGCGGCTGGTGGCGCGAACGGTCACGGTCAGGCCGGTATAGGCGCCTTTCGACGACGGACGCACTTCCATCTTGCCTTCATGGAAAGTCGGGTCGTGCAGGACGATCAGCTCGAGGATGGTGGCGGCGAACTCCTCATGCGTCGCGCCCATCACCTTGATCGGGAAATCGCTGGGGTATTCGATGAGGGATTCTTTGGGGTCCATGGGCACTCCTGTAAAACCTGCATTGTAGCCAAAGTCCCCAAGATGCGCCGGAAGGCGCACCGGGAACGGCGGTGGCGTTCCCGGTGGGCAGCCGCCGGTCAGCGGTCCGAATGATGCTCGCGCTCTTCGCCGCGCTTGCGCTCTTCGGCGCGCGGGTTGGACGCAGGCGGAGCAGGGCGCGCCGCCGGGGGAGGCGCAGGCGCAGCGACCACCTGTGGCGGCGGAGCAGGACGCGCCACCGGGGCCGGGGCCGGAGCGGGCGGAGGCGGCGCCGCACGCTGCGGCGCTTCACGGGCACGTTCCTCCTCGCCGCGGTGCGGACGCTCGAAGCGCGCTTCCGTGACCGGCCGCGGTGCCGGCTGGGGCGCCGCCATCACCGGAGCCTGCTGGACCGGCGCGGCCGGCATCACCGCCGACACCGGCGCCTGAGCCGGACGGCGCTCGTGCTGCTGCTCGTTGCTACCGGGACGTTCGCGGCGCGGCTCGTCGCCGTCACGGCCGTCACGACGATCGCGACGGCCTTCTTCCCAGTCGCGGCGTTCCTGGCGCTGCCAGCCCGGTGCGGCCGGCTGCGTGCCCTGCAGCTGCGGGCTGTTGGCCGTCAGCGGCTGCGGCGCCGGCGAGATGTGCGGCGTCGGGCTGACCACCGGCTGCGGCTGGGCCGGCACCGGCAGCGGCACCAGGCCGGGCGCCTGCTGCTGAACGGCGCCCTGCTGCACGGCCGGACGCTGGCGCACGAAACCGTCGCGCTCGATGCGGGCGGTGTCGATGCGCTCCGGGCGGCCGTTCACATTGCGGTCGGAACGCTCGCGGTCCGGGCGGTTCGGCTCGATGCGATCGGGGCGGCCGTCGCCGTTGCGGTCGGCGCGGTTCTGGAAGCGGTCGGGGATTCCGTCACCGTTGCGGTCGCCGCGGTTGGCTTCGAGGCGGTCCGGGCGGCCATCGTGGTCGCGGTCCACATTGCCGCCGCGGTGAGGCCGGTTGGGCGGGGCGGGCGGGGCGCCGGCCGCCGGAATGCCGAGGTTCTGGCCGTTGTGCACCAGCGCCGGCGGCACGGTGGCGATCGGCGCCTTCGGCACGTTGACCCGGCCGCCGGGGCCGAAGCGGTCGCGCGGCACCACGGTCAGGCCCTCCGGGCGGTAGTCGCGGCCGCGGCGCGGATCGGGCCGCACGTGATTGTTCAGCCAGCGCAGGCGATCGTCGGAGACGTGATAGGAGGGCACGTAGCGGTCGTGCGGTGACAGCGGATACCAGCCGAAGCCCGGACGGCGGCTGCGGTCGCGGAAGGTGATGTTCCAGTCGGCGCCGCCGACCCAGCCGACCAGGGCCGGCGCCCACACGGGCCGTTCGACGCGGCCGCCCGGCGCCCAGGCCCAGCGGCGGTTCACATACACCCAGCGGCCGTAGTGGAAGGGCGCATAGCCCCAGGGCGCGTTGTCGACCCAGGTCCAGCCCCAGGGATCGATCCAGGTCCAGCTGCCGTCGCGGTAGGGCACCCAGTCGGCGGCGACCGCCGGGATCCACAGCGGGCCGTATTCGCTGTCGCTGCGCCAGTTGCCGTAGCGGTCGAGGTCTTCGTAGCCGGTCATCTCGGACGTCACGTAGCGTGCCGAGGCGGAGTTGTCCTCGATGCGGTCGCGCGAGAACGACCAGCTGTCGAAGGCGTCCTGCACGGCGCTGGCGGTGCGCATGTCGTCGTCGGTGACCTCGAGGCGCTTGCCGGCGCGCACTGTCAGCTGGGAGCCGCCGGACTCGACCAGGGCGGCGCCGTCGAACACGTTCACCATGCTGGTGTCGCGCACGCGCTCGGTGTCGATGCGGATCCGGCCCGGCTGCTGCATGCGCACGCGCGCCTGGGGGGTGAGCACTTCGAAGCCGCGCAGCACATCCGGATTCAGGATGCGCACGCTGGCGCTGCCGTAGTGCAGGCGCAGGCGGATATTGTCGTCGTCCAGTTCGAGCACTTCGAGCGAGGAATCGCCGTCCAGGCGGACCGAAGTCGAGCCGACCCGCAGCTCGGTGCGGGCGCCGGGGGCGGTCGTGATCATATTGCCCGAGGTGACCGGCCAGTTGACCTGGGCCTGGGTCATCTCGGCGCCGACGTCGCCGCCGATGCCGACCGAACCCTGGGTCAGCGCAACGCGGCCGACGCGCGCCGGCGGATCGTCCGCGGCCACCGCCAGCGCGGAAAGGGTGGTGAAGGCCAGCAGCACGGCCGTCTTCAGGATCGGATTGGACATCGCGACGTCTCCAGCGTGAACTGTTATTCGGTTATATCCCGGGTTTACCCTGTAATAACGCATCCGGGCGCGGAACGACGACCATCGTTACAAATCGTTGCGAAATAGTTATTTCGACATGGAGATTATGCGTGGGCGCGTTTCACCAGGAACAGCAGGCAGCCCATCCCGATCAGCACGGCGCCGAAGAACCGGTTCTGCATCTTGACCGCGTGCTCGTCGCGGAAGAAGCGCTGCATGCTCGAGGCCAGGAAGGCGTAGCCGTGCATCACGGTGGTATCGATGGCGACCATGGTCACGCCCAGGATCGCCAGCTGCAGCAGCATCGACCCGTCCTTCGAGATGAACTGGGGCAGCACCGCGACCATGAAGATGATCCCTTTCGGGTTGGTGGCATTGGTCAGGAAGCCGGTCAGCACGCGCCGGCCGAACGGCGGATGGGCATCCAGCCTGGCGGCGGCGACGTCGGTGGCCCGCGCTTTCGAGCGCCACTGGCCGATGCCGATCCAGATCAAGTAGAGGGCGCCGGCGATCTTGACCGCGGTGAACACCGACTCCGAGGCCAGTACCAGCGAGCCGACGCCGGCGCCGGCGATGACCAGCACCAGGATCAGGCCGAGCTGCAGGCCCAGCACGGTGGCGCTGGCTTTCTTGAGGCCATAGGCCAGGCCGTGCGACATCGACAGCACGGCGCCGGAGCCGGGCGACAGGGCGATCAGGATGCCGGCGACGACGAACGCGATCCAGGTGGAAAAGGGCATGGGGGAAATCGGGCGGGTGCGGGGGTGCGGGGTGCGGAATGCGAAAACGGGCATGGCGCGCAGCGGCCGGCATGGCGCCGGGCTGCGGCCAGCCACGGGAACAGCTTACTTCTTCTTCGGGTTGACGGCGGCCTTCAGGGTCGCGCCGGCAGCGAAACGCGGGGTCTTCGACGCAGCGATCTTGATCACTTCGCCGGTTGCCGGGTTGCGGCCTTTGCGGGCAGCGCGCTTGGTGACCGAGAACGTGCCGAAGCCGGTGATACCGACCGTGTCGCCCTTTTTCAGGCGCTCGGTGATGATGTCGATGATGGTGTTCACTGCTTGGTTCGCAGCGGCACCCGACAGTTCGGTACGCTTCGCAAATTCAGCGATCAGTTCGCCTTTTTTCATAAATCCTCCGGGTTGAAAGAGCCGGAAGATTAGCATAATTAATTGCCCTGTGTAATCTGTTAACAGGGCGTACGTAAGCCGTACGCCCCGTCGCCACGGGCTTCCTGCGTTTTCGGCAGGTTCAGGCCGGTACTGCGGGAGCCTCCTGCACAGCCAGTCGGGTACGCAGGGCGGCGTTGATCAGGGTCTGGTAGCCGGTGCCGGTGCGCTCGGCGCGCGAGCGGAACTCGTCCAGGACCTCGTCGTCGAGGTAGATCGTGATGCGGGTCTTGCGCTTCGGCGGACGGGCGCGGCGGCGCGGCGCGACCGGCAGATCGAGTTTGGCGAAATTCGCGAGGTTCGTGGTCATGGCATCTCCTTCGGTCGGCAAGGCTGCTGTACCGCAGCCAATGTTGGCACTATACGTACAGCGTTGCGACCCTTCCGCCGGAAAGCGACGAGATGCAGATTTTCGGGGATGAAACGCAAATAACGCGCCTGAACCGTGTGAAGAAGCTGTGGTGCCTCAGTTAAGATGTGGCCATATTGATATTGAGGGAAAACCAATGGCTGCAGGTAGTTTGCTGGCGTTAATCGACGATATTGCGAGCGTCCTCGACGACGTTGCCCTGATGAGCAAGGTGGCGGCCAAGAAGACCGCCGGCGTGCTGGGCGACGACCTGGCGCTGAATGCCCAGCAGGTTACCGGCGTCAGCGCCGACCGCGAACTGCCGGTGGTGTGGGCGGTGGGGGTGGGCTCGCTGAAGAACAAGGCGATCCTGGTGCCGGCCGCGCTGGCGATTTCCGCCTTCATCCCGTCGGCGATCACGCCGCTCCTGATGGTGGGCGGCGCCTATCTCTGCTTCGAAGGCTTCGAGAAGCTGGCCCACAAGTTCCTGCACAGCGAGGCCGAGGATGCCGCCCACGAAGAGGAACTGGCCCAGGCGCTGGCCACCGGCGCCGACATGCGCGAAGTGGAAAAGGAAAAGATCAAGGGCGCGGTGCGCACCGACTTCATCCTGTCGGCGGAGATCATCGTGATCGCGCTGGGCGTGGTCAACGAGCAGGGCGCCTCCTTCGGCACCCAGGTCGCGGCCCTGGTGGCGGTGGCGATCGCGATGACGATCGGGGTCTATGGCGTGGTGGCCGGCATCGTCAAGATCGATGACCTCGGCCTGTATCTGAGCCGCAAGAGCGGCGGCGCCGCGCGCGCCATCGGCAACATGCTGCTGGCCGCGGCGCCGCGCCTGATGAAGGCGCTATCCGTGATCGGCACCGTCGCCATGTTCATGGTCGGCGGCGGCATCATCGGCCACGCCTTCGAACCGCTGCACCACCTGGCCGAAGGCGCGGCCCACGCGGTGGCCGGGGTGCCGGCGATCGGCGGCCTGCTGGCGGCCGTGACGCCGACTCTCATCGATGCCGTGGCCGGTGTGATCGTCGGGGCGGTCGTTCTTCTTGGCGTGAGCGTTTTCCAGCGTTTGCGCGGCAAACACTGAGCCGTCGTTCCCGCGCTAACTCGTCGTTCCCGCGTTACCTCGTCGTTCCCGCGCAGGCGGGAACCCAAGTTGGTTTGCGTCTCGACTGCGCATCGAACTTGGATCCCCGCCTGCGCGGGGACGACGGCAGCCTCCCTTACACCTTCCTGACATGCGCCCCCTGTTGCGTAATTACATCTGCGCAACTTGGGCTAATTGACAACGGTAAACATGCCGGACAGTATCGTTGAAAAGCGCATCCCAACAAGAAGGAACAAGAGATGAAACAACGATTTGCACCGGAAAAGACCGTACTCGCCTTATCGATCGCCTCGCTGTTCGCCGGCGCCGCCGCGCAGGCACAGGAAACAGGGGATGCCGCCAGCCCCAGCGCCACATCCGGTGCCACCGCCACCGTGGTGGTGACCGGCACCCGGGTGGCCAACCGCACCGCCCTCGACACCGCCTCGCCGGTGGACATCATCTCCGCCGAGTCCCTCAAAACCACCGGTTCCACCGAACTGAACCAGGCGCTGTCGACGGCCCTGCCTTCGCTGAACTTCCCGCGTCCCTCGCTGACCGACGGCACGGATACCATCCGCCCGGCCACCCTGCGCGGCATGGCGCCGGACCAGTCGCTGGTGCTGGTCAACTCGAAGCGCCGCCATGCTTCCTCGCTGGTCAACCTGAACGGCAGCATCGGCCGCGGCTCGGCCTCGGTCGACCTGAACACGATCCCCTCGAGCATGGTCAAGACGATCGAGGTGCTGCGCGACGGCGCCGCCGCCCAGTACGGCTCGGATGCGATCTCGGGCGTGGTCAACGTCCGCCTGCGCACCGACCGCAGCGGCGGCGAAGGAACCGTCGTGTACGGCGCGCACAAGACCGAGTACGACCTGCTGAACGACGCCGCTCCGGCCGGCGCGTCCTGGACCGCGCCGAACTCGCGCAAGCGCACCGACGGCCAGACCACCACCGTCAGCGCCTGGAAGGGCCTGCCCTGGGGCGAAACCGGCTACATCACCCTGGCCGCCGAATACAAGAACCAGGAACACACGGAACGCGCCGGCTACGACATGCGCCAGCTGTATCCGAAGGTCGGCACCGCCTACGACCCGCGCGAGCTGACCATCAACCGCTTCGACGCCTGGTACGGCGAGCCCGAGGTCAAGCAGTCGACCCTGTTCGTCAACGCCGGCAACAACATCACGGCCGACGTCAAGGTCTACGGCTGGGCCAGCTACCAGAAGCGCGACGCCCGCTCGGCCGGCTATTTCCGTACGCCGCAGGACGTGCGCAACATCCCGTCGATCTATCCGGACGGCTTCCTGCCGATCATCGCGCCGACCGTCGACGACTACAGCGCCGCCGCCGGCGCGACCTGGACCGCCGGCGACTGGGACATGGACGCCTCCATCGTCTATGGCAAGAACAAGCTGAGCTACGAGATCCAGAACACCCTGAACCGCTCGATCGGCCCGACCAGCAAGACGGTGTTCGACGCCGGCGGCTTCGGCTACGACCAGACCGTGCTGAACCTGACCGGGGTGCGCAAGGTGGACGCCGGCGGCCTGGCTTCGCCGCTGAACGTGGCGGTCGGCCTCGAGGCGCGCCGCGAAGGCTACCAGCTGAACGCCGGCGAACCGGATTCCTACCGCTACGGCGGCGTGGTGCTGGCCAACGGCACCCCGGCCGCACCGGGCGCCCAGGTGTTCCCGGGCTTCCGTCCGGCCAACGCCACCGACGCCAGCCGCAACGCGGTCGGCGCCTTCGTCGACCTCGAAGCGAACGTCACCGACCAGCTGCTGGCCTCGGTCGCGGTACGCGGCGAGCATTACTCGGACTTCGGCAACAACCTGTCCGGCAAGCTGTCGGCGCGCTACGATTTCAACAAGACCTTCGCCCTGCGCGGCGCGGTGCAGAACGGCTTCCGCGCGCCCTCGCTGCAGCAGCAGAACTTCACCTCGACCTCGACCAACTTCATCAACGGCGTACCGTTCGAGATCACCACCTTCAAGCCGACCGATCCGGTCGCGGTGGCGCTCGGCGCCAAGCCGCTGAAGGCCGAGAAGTCGACCAACTACTCGCTGGGCGCGGTGCTGCGCCTGGATCCGCTCACGCTGACGGTGGACGCCTACCGCATCAACGTGAGCGACCGCATCATCCTGTCGGAGAACCTGACCTCGACGGCGGTGCGCAATTACATCGTGGCGCAAGGCTTTACCGGCGTGGGCGGCGGCCGCTTCTTCATCAACGGCGTCGACACCAAGACCACGGGCGTCGACATCGTCGCCAACTACCCGCTGAACCTGGGCGCCAGCGGCCGTTTCGACTTCACCCTGGCCGGCAACTTCAACAAGACCGACGTCACCAAGGTGCCGACCACCGCCCAGCTGGCGGCCCTGAACCCGGCGCCGGTGCTGTTCGACCGCCTGAACGTGCTGACCCTGGAGAAGGGCCAGCCGAAGAACAAGATCACGGCAAGCGTGAACTGGAAGCTGGCGCAGTGGGGCGTGACCGCGCGCGCCACCCGCTACGGCGAAGTGCTGTCCCCGGGCACCACCCAGGCCTTCGACTTCCTGATCCACCCGCATACCATCGTCGACCTCGAGGCGCGCTACGCCGTCACGCCGAAGCTGAGCCTGGCCCTCGGCGCGGACAACCTGTTCGACCAGTATTCGGAAACGCTGCCGCCGTCGCTGAACGCGACGAGCAATACGCCGTTTGCGAACTACACGCCGTTTGGTACGGGTGGGCGGTATATCTACGCGCGGGCCAACTACAGCTTCTGAGTCGACCGTCACCCATGAACCGTCGTTCCCGCGCAGGCGGGACGACGGTGTGGCCGCCTTTTCCCATCTCGCTTACACTCCCTTTCAAGCGATCACCCGCGCCGGCACAGCATCGCCCCCAGCGCCAGCCCGACACCGAAGGCGCCATAGACCACGGCCAGCGCCGGCGGCGACAGGTGTTTTTCGTAGCCGGGCTTGAGCCGGTCCGGCGTAAGCTGGTAGTCCACGAAGCAGGCCACGGCCGAGGCCGCGGTGCCGACGCCCAGCGTGAGTGCGGGGTTCTTGCGGTCGAGCACTTCGCCGCACAGGCGCTCGAAGATCACCGACCAGAACGTCGCGCTGCCATGGTGGATCAGGTAGCCGGGCAGGGTGTAGCGTGCCGACAGTTCGTGGTGATCGGCCGCCCTGTCGCCCCAGAGCCAGTGGCTGACGGCATTGGTCGGCGCATAGGCGCTACCCGCTTCGCGCTTGCCGAATGCGGCGAGGACCGCGGTCGACAGCAGGCTGGAGGTGATGCCGCCGACCAGGCCGCGCTGGAATGCAGTTTTCCATGGTTCCATATCGTCCTCGATGCAAGAAAGCTCAGTACAAGAAAGGGAAGTGAATGCGGATTCTGCTGACGGGAGCAAGCGGATTCATCGGGCAACACCTGCTGCAGGCACTGCTGGCGGAAGGCCACGAGGTCGTCTGCGCGGTGCGCCGGGTAGAAAAGACCGACGATCCGCGCCTGTCCTTCATCCATGCCGACTTCACGAAAGATACCGATAAATCCGTCTGGCTGGCGCGCCTGTCGGGCATCGAAGCCGTGATCAACACGGTCGGCATCTTCCGCGAAAGCGGGGCCCAGACCTTCGACAGGCTGCACGTGCGGACCCCGCGCGCGCTGTTCGCGGCCTGCGCCGAATCGCACGACGTGCATATGGTCGTGCAGCTGTCCGCGCTGGGCGCCGACCAGGAGGCCGACACCGCCTACCACCTGTCGAAGAAGGCCGCCGACGACTACCTGGCCGCGCTGCCGGTACGCGCCGCCATCGTCCAGCCCTCGCTGGTCTACGGCAGCGACGGCGCCAGCGCGCGCGTGTTCAAGGCGCTGGCCTCGATGCCCTTCGCGCTCCGCTTCGGCGACGCGCCCCAGCTGGTGCAGCCGGTCCACGTCGACGATGTGGTCGCCGCCATCGTCGCCCTGCTGCGCCGGCGCCTGTATCTCGACCAGGACCTGGGTCACGAGGGCAGCGCCCGGCGCATTCCGCTCGCCGGCCCCGATGCGCTGCCTTTTACCGACTACCTGGCGGCCCTGCGCGCCTCGATGGGCATGGGACGGCTGCGCGTGCTGCGCCTGCCCGGCGGCGTCGCGCGCGGGCTGGCCCGCTTCGGCCGCTGGCTGCCGGGCGGCCTGCTCGATCCGGAAACGCTGCGCATGCTCGACCGCGGCAACAGCGGCGCCCCCGGACCGCTGCTGCGCCTGCTGGGGCGGCCGGCGCGTCCGATTACCTCCTTCGTGCTGGAGCCGCGCGCCGAACGTGCGCGCGCCAGGCTGGATTGGCTGCTGCCGATCCTGCGCATCAGCATCGCGCTGGTGTGGATCGTCACCGCCATCGTCTCCGCCTTCGTGTATCCGGTGGCGGACAGCTATGAACTGCTGGCGCGCACCGGCATCCCGGCCGAACTGCGGCCGCCGATGCTGTACGGTGCGTCCGCCTTCGACCTGCTGCTGGGCCTCGGCATCCTGTTCCTGAAACGCCGGCGCTGGCTATGGCTGGCACAATTGGGCCTGATCGGTTTCTATACCGTGGTGATCGCGTGGAAGCTGCCCGAATTCCTGGTCCACCCCTACGGGCCGCTCACGAAAAACCTGCCGATGCTGGCCGCGATCTGGCTGCTGTACCAGGTCGAAGATGAGGAAAACTGATGGACTACGTCGTCGTGAAATGGCTGCACATCCTGTCGTCGACCTTCCTGTTCGGCACCGGCATCGGTTCGGCCTGGTACATGCTGTTCGCGAATTTCAGCCGCGACGTGCGCGCGATCGCCGTGGTCAGCAAGTACGTGGTGATCGCCGACTGGCTGTTCACGGCCACCACCGCGATCCTGCAACCGGCCACCGGCTTCTACATGATCCACCTGGCCGGCTATCCGCTGCATAGCAAGTGGATCATGTGGTCGCTCACGCTCTACGTGCTGGCCGGCGCCTGCTGGCTGCCGGTGGTGTGGCTGCAGATGCGCCTGCGCGATATCGCGGCGGCGGCGGTGCGCAGCGGCGCCGCGACCTTGCCGCCGCTGTACTGGAAGTACTTCAAGACCTGGGTGGCGCTGGGCGTGCCGGCCTTCGTCGCCTTCGTCTTCATTTTCTGGTTCATGGTCAGCAAGCCGGTCTAGAATGCGGGATCTCTTTTCCAAAGGATGGTCATGTCCCGCTTCAAGCTCGGTCTTGCCCTGGTTCTCGCATCCGGCAGCGCATTCGCTGCTCCTCCCGCCTGGGTCGCACGCAGCGACGCCTACGCCCAGCCGGTCCTGAAGGATACCGGCAAATACCACCCCGAAGACTCCACCTCGCTGGGCGACGAAAGCTTCGACACCATGGTCGCCGACTACAAGCCGCGCGACTACGAGCGCGAGCTGGCCGACACCGAAAAACGCCTGCTCGAACTGCGCCGCCAGCGCGCGGGCGAGAAGGGTCCGAAGGTGGGGCAAGACCTCGACATCCTGATCGACTCGCGCGAAAAGCAGATCGCCTCCATGAAGCTGGAACGCCAGTACCTGCTGGACTACACCAATGTGGGCGAACTGGTGTACGGCGGCCTGCGCGCCCTGCTCGACCCCCGCAACAAGCCGGAGCGCCAGAAGCGGGCCCTGGTGCGCCTGAAGCGCTACGCCGGCAAGGAGAACGGCACCACGCCGATCGCCACCCTGGTGCGCGCACGCACCGAGGAGCGCCTGGCGAACAAGTCCCTGATCGGGCCGTATGTCGGCGAAGTCGAGGATGGGCTGAACAACAACGCCACCTACCTGGACGGCATCGAAGACCTCTTCAGGAAGGCCAAACTCAGCGGCTGGGAAGCCGACTTCGCGGCGCTGCGCCAGCAGGTGAACGACTACGACGCCTTCGTGAAGAGCCGCATCCTGCCGCGCGCGCGCAAGGACGTGCGGCTGCCGGAAGCGGTCTACGTGAATCGCCTGCGCAACGTCGGCGTCGACATCGCGCCGGAGCAGATGATCGAGCGCGCCAGCTTCGACTTCCAGGAGGTACGCGACCAGATGCAGGTGGTGGCCAACACCATCGCCTCCCAGCGAGGCCTGCAGTCCAGCGACTACCGCGACGTGATGCGCGAGCTGAAGAAGACCTCGATCCCGCCGGACCAGCTGCTGTCCTTCTACCGCGAGCGCCTGAAGGACATCGAGGGCATCATCCGCCAGCACGGGCTGGTGACCCTGCCCACGCGCGACGCGAATATCCGCACCGCGACCCCGGCCGAAGCGGCGCGCACGCCAGCGCCCTTCATGAACCCGCCGCGCATGATCGGCAATACCGGGGAGTACGGCGAGTTCGTGATCCCGCTGTCGAACCCGAATGCGAAGTCGAAGGAAAAGATGAACGACTTCGACTTCGCCGCGATGTCCTGGACCCTGGCCGCGCACGAGGCCCGTCCCGGCCACGAGCTGCAGTTCGCGTCGATGGTGGAGCAGGGCATGTCGGTGGCGCGCGCCCGTTTCGCCTTCAACAGCACCAACGTCGAAGGCTGGGGCCTGTATTCGGAAGCGCTGGTGCTGCCCTATATGCCGCCGGAAGGCCAGCTGGTGTCCCTGCATGCGCGCCTGCTGCGCATGGCGCGTGCGATGCTCGACCCGCAGATCAACCTGGGCCGCATGACGCCGGCACAGGCCAAGGATTTCCTGATGAAGGAAGTGGTGCTGTCGGAGCCCTTCGCGCAGTCGGAAGTGGACCGCTATTCCTTCCGCAGCCCCGGCCAGGCCACCGCCTACTACTACGGCTACGTGAAGCTGCGCGCGCTGAAGACCCTGGCCGAGATCGAACTGGGCGAGCGTTTCAATTTAAAAGCCTTCAACGACTTCATCATCGCCCAGGGCATCCTGCCGCCGAAGCTGATGCGCGAAGCGGTGCTGCGCGATTTCATTCCGGCGCAGAAAGCGATGGTGGCGGCCAACTGATCGTCACCTGAGCGGCCAGGCGAGCGGTGCGCCGGCGGCCCCGGGCTTTGGGTATTCAGACACGGGCTCGTCCTGCCGCAGGACGGGCCTTTTTTTCGTGCGCCGTCCAACTGATCATTGAGTCCACAATGATGTCCCCGGCCGTGCGGGCGCCGATGTCCGCTGCCGCAACATCGATGGATGGAGAGCAATGATGCGGGCTTACCAGATTCTTCCCGGCGATGGCATCGACGGGCTGCAGTGCGTAGATTTTCCCGAGCGTGAACTGGGCATGGGCGAAGTGCGCGTGCGCGTGCATGCGGTGTCGCTGAACTACCGCGACCTGATGGTCGCGAGCGGTAACTACCTGGTCACCGTCGACGACCCGATCATTCCCTGCTCGGACGGCGCCGGCGAAGTGCTGGCGGTGGGGGCGGGCGTGAGCCGGGTGCAGGTCGGCGACCGCGTGGCCGCATCCTTCTTCCCTTACTGGCAGGACGGTCCGACCGGGCCGGACAAGATCCGCCACGCGCTGGGCGGCGACATCGACGGCATGCTGGCCGAAGAGGTCGTGCTGTCCGAAGACGCGCTGGTGAAGATCCCGCCGGGGATGAGCTTCGTCGACGCCTCGACCATGCCCTGCGCCGGCGTGACCGCCTGGAATGCGATCTTCGTGTCCAGCAACGAGGTCCGTCCCGGCGACACCGTGTTGCTGCTGGGGACCGGCGGCGTCTCGGTGCTCGGCCTGCAGCTGGCGAGGGCGGCCGGCCTGCGCACCATCATCACCTCGTCCAGCGACGAGAAGCTGCAGCGCGCCCGCGAACTGGGCGCGCACCACACCGTCAACTACCGCACCTTCCCGGAATGGCAGGAAGAGGTGCTGCGCCTGACCCACGGCGCCGGCGCCCACGTGGTGCTGGAAGTGGGCGGGCAGGGCACCGTGAACCGCTCGGTATCCTCATGCGCGATGGGCGGTACCGTCGCCATCATCGGCGGCGTCAGCGGCTTCGGCGGCGAAGTCAATCCGGCCACCCTGCTGGCCAGCGCCAAGCGCATGGTCGGCATCTTCGTGGGCAGCCGGGCCATGCTGGAACAGGTCATGCGCTTTGCCGACACCAGCGGCCTGCAGCCGGTGGTCGACCGCGTGTTCACCTTCGACCAGGCGCGGGAGGCCTACCGCCACATGGAATCGGGCTCGCACTTCGGCAAGGTGGTGATCGCGGTAAGGTAGGGTGGGCGCTGCGCGCCCGCGCGTGAAGCCGGCTCAGCGCCGGATCTGGACCAGCTCGATCTCGAACAGCTTCGGCCACAGCTTGCCCGTTACATAGAGCTTGTGGTGCTTGTCGTCGTATGCGATGCCGTTCAGGACCGCATCCACATTGCCCGTGCCGCGCTGGGCCGGCGGCAGCAGGCCGGTGAGGTCGATCCAGCCGACCACGTTGCCGCTGGCGGGGTCGATGCGCGCGATCACGTCCGTGCCCCAGACGTTCGCGTACAACTCACCGTCCACCATCTCGAGTTCGTTGAGCTGGACGATCGGCTTGCCCTCGGCCGTCACACGGATGCGGCGCCGCTCTTCGAGCGTCTTCGGATCGAGGATGCGGATCTCGGCGCTGCCGTCGCTCATGTAGACGTTTTTCGCATCGCTGGCCAGGCCCCAGCCTTCGCCCTTGTAGTTGAAGCGGCCCTTCAAGGTGAAGGTTTTCGCATCGAAGATGAAGCCGACATTCGACTGCCAGGTCAGGTTGACGATGGTGTTGCCGACCGGAGTCGAGCCTTCGCCGAAGTATTCGTCGGCCAGCTCCTTCTTCTGCAGCACTTTGCCGGTCTTGAGATCGACCCGGCGCAGCGAGGACTGGCCCTTCTGGCCGGTACTCTCGAACAGCTGGCCATCCTTGATGAACAGGCCCTGGGTAAACGCCTGTGGGTCGTGCGGGTAGGTGTTCTTGACCACGAAGCCATAGACGGGAATGGCGGCCTGGGCGAAGTTCGTGCCCGCAAGGAGGGCGGCGGCAAGCGCGAAGGATGCGGATTTCTTCAAGGTGGAGACTCCTGGATCGGTGACGGCAAAGAACCTGTCCCGGTGGGCGGGGGGACGCGCATGGCGATGCATGGCAAGCGCGGGCAAGGCGCGAGGAGGCCGCATGGCGAGCCATGCAACGACGAGCAACGCCGCCCGCGCTTGTCAGGCGCGCCAGGAGCGACTCCCGCCTACCCGGACAGGTTCATAGTATGCCAGCAACGCGCTGCCGATGTTAAGCTTGCGCCATCATGCAAAAGAAGATCCTCACTTACCTGCAGCTGCCGCCCGGCGGCGAAGCACCCGCCCTCGACCACCTGTCTCCCTTCCTCGCCATCGTGCTGGCCGAGGAAGAGGTCACGGAACTCTGGCAGGCGGAGATCAGCCGCTGGCTGGTGGCGTCAGGCTGCCGTTACCTGCTGGCCTGGGGCAAGGATTGCGAAGCCTGGCACGACATGGTCGAGGATGCGGCGCTGGAAGCCTTCGACTACGAGGACGTCCCCGAGGAGCACAAGGTGATCGCGACCTGGCACGAGGACGAGGACCGCGAAGAAGTGTTCTGGTTTGCCAAGCACCGCGCGGCCCACCCCAGCCACAGTTTCAAGGCCACCGTGATCCTCGATATCTCGGCGCGCAACCGGAGGGACGAGATCGAGGCGGAGTACACGGACGCCTAAGTACTTGGCCAGAAATAAATGTGAATTTTGGCAAACAGAACCGGATGCGGTGCAAGGCGGCGAGTGCGCCGCAGTGCGAGCACTGCAAGCAGGAGCCAACGCAGCAACGCGCCGGTTCTGGCAGCCAAAAACATATTTATTTATGGGTAAGTACTTAGGCCCAGCCGTCCGGAGCGTGTTTTCGTTTTGCGTTAGCATGCGGTCTGCAATCGCTTCAACACGCTGGAAAAGGAAACGGAATGGACAGTATCGACCTCGAAGTGCTGCACGCCTGCGCGCAATGGATCCGTGACGGCGTCCCGTGCGAGTACGTGACCGTGGTGCGCACCTGGGGTTCGAGCCCGCGGCCGGAAGGCGCGACCATGGCGATCCGCGCCGACGGCCTGGTGGTCGGTTCCGTCTCCGGCGGCTGCATCGAGGACGACCTGATCGCGGCGGTGCGCGAGCATGGCATCACGCGGACCAGGCCGGAAGTGGTCACCTACGGCATCTCGGCCGACGAAGCCCACCGTTTCGGCCTGCCCTGCGGCGGCACGATCCAGCTGGTGGTCGAGCCGCTCGGCCCGCACAGCCGCATGGATGAACTGCTGGCCCTGGCCCAGCGCCGCGTGCTGAGCCGCCGCACCCTGGACCTGGAATCCGGTGCGGTCGAGCTGTCGTCGGCATCGCCCGAAGACCAGCTGCGCATGGCGGACGGCAGCCTGGTGAGCGTGCACGGGCCGCGCCTGCGCATGCTGATCATCGGCGCCGGCCAGCTGTCGCAGTTCCTGGCCCAGATCGCGATCGGACTCGAATACCAGGTGACGGTGTGCGACCCGCGCGAGGAATACCGCGGCAGCTGGAGCCTGCCGGGCGTGGAGGTCGTGCATGCGATGCCGGACGACCTTGTGCTCGAGATGAAGCTGGACAGCCGCAGCGCCGTGATCGCGCTGACCCACGATCCCAAGCTGGACGACCTGGCCCTGATGGAAGCGCTCAAGACCGACGCCTTCTACGTGGGCGCGATCGGCTCGCGCGTGAACAATGCGCGGCGCCGCGAACGCCTGCGCGAATTCGACCTGAGCGAAGAACAGATCGCCAAGCTGCACGGCCCGATCGGCCTGTATATCGGCAGCAAGACGCCCTACGAGATCGCGGTGTCGATCCTGGCCGAGCTGACCGCGGTGAAGAACGGGGTCGCGCTGCCGGCCCAGATGTCGGTGGAAGGCGGCAAGGAATTGGCAGGGAAGCTGCCTCCCGATCCGCTGGCCGCCTGAATCAAGCTTCTCTCAGCAGCAGCACGGCCAGCACCAGCATGGTGGTGCCCGTGAAGGCTTCGATGGCGCGCCACACCGCCGGCCGTCCCAGCACCAAGGCGCAGCGGCGCGCGCCCAGGCCGAGCAGGGAAAACCACAGCAGCGAAGCCGTCATCGCCCCCGCCGCGAAGGCGCCGCGGTGCCCGGCCGCCAGGCTGCCGCCGACCGCGCCCAGCAACACCACGGTATCCAGGTAGACGTGGGGATTCAGCAGCGACATCGCCATTACCGTCACCAGGGCGCGGCGGGCGGTGGACGCCTGCTGTCCCGCGGCCGCCGGTCCGGCTCCGGCGCCGCGCCAGGCGCTCGCCCAGCAGCGCAGGCCGTACCACAACAGGAACAGGGCGCCGCCATGGCGCGCCGCCGCCAGCAGCCATTCCGAGGACTCCACCAGCTGCCCGAGCCCCGCCATGCCGAGCCCGATCAGGGTGACGTCGACCAGGATGCAGGCCGCCACCGTCAGCCCCACGTGCCGGCCGCTGACGCCGGTGCGGATCACGTGCGCGTTCTGGGCGCCGATCGGCATGATCAGGCTCGCGCCCATGCCCAATCCCTGTAGAAATACCTGCTGCGAAAACATATTGTTCGATCCCCGGTGCGTAAATATCGAGAGGATCGTCGTCCCGTGGTGAATCTTCAATTACATTAACGAAATCTAAGCTATCGTAAATTTCGCTAATCCATGAAGATCGATCCGCGCCGCAGCGAAGCCTTCCTGGCCGCCGTCGACAGCGGCAGCCTGGAAGCGGCCGCCCACCAGCTGAGCATCACGCCCTCGGCGGTGTCGCAGCGCATCTCGGCGCTCGAGCACGACCTCGGGACACCGCTGCTGATCCGCACCCGTCCCTGCCGCCCGACCGCGCCCGGCATGCGCCTGCTGCAGTTCCTGCGCCGGCGCGCCCTGCTGGAAGCCGAGTTCCTGGCCGAGGTCGAGAACGACGAGCTGCCGGTGCGGGTGCCGCTGGCGGTCAACAACGACACCCTGGCGACCTGGCTGCTGCCCGTACTGGCGCCGGTGCTGGCCGCGGAACAGCTGCTGGTCGAATTCGTGCTGGACGACCAGTGGCACACGTTTACGCTGCTGGAGCAGGGCCGCGCCCTGGCCTGCATCTCCGGCGAACCGGAGCCGATGCGCGGCTGCACCGTGACGCCGCTGGGCATCATGCGCTACCGCCTGGTGGCATCGAAGGACTTCGCGCGGCGCTGGTTCCCCGGCGGTTTTACGCGCGAGGCCGCCAGGAAGGCGCCGGTAGTGGTGTTCGACCGCAAGGATTCCCTGCAGGCGGCCTTCCTGCTGCAGCACTTCGGCCTGCCGGAAGGGGCGTATCCCTTCCACTACGTGCCGGCCAGCGATCCCTTCGCCGACGCGATCCGGCTCGGCCTGGGCTATGGCCTGCTGCCGCTGGAACAGTGTGCGGAACTGCTGAAGACCGAGGTGCTGGTCGACCTGACGCCCGACCTGCACCTGGACGTGTCCCTGCACTGGCATGCCTGGCGGATTCAGCCGCCGAGGCTCGAACGCATGGGCGCGGCACTGGTCAAAGGAGCGCGCGCGGTGCTGTTGCCATCCTGAGCGGCCGCCTCGTCGACGGGCAGCCATTGCACCACACCCCAGATAAATTCGGGCACTACGAACAGCCACAGCAGCGGCGCGCCGGTGTGGACAAGTGCCCAAGTCATCCACATCGAAAACAGGAAGCGGCCGACGCCGTCGTAGCGCCCGTACAGCGCCGCCGTCGCATGCAGGCGCAGCACGCTCCAGACCAGCACCACGCTGCCCATCATGCAGGCTAACAGGATGTGGAAGGGAGAAAAGGCCGGCAGCGCGGCGCCGCCCAGCCACTGGTTCACGGCGGACAGGTGCTCGTGCGCCAGGGCGAAGGTCCAGGGCGTGGCGAAGCAGGCGGTGAGCAGCAGATCGTACCAGGCGCTGGCGCGGACGATCTTCAGGTAGGTTTTCAGGTTCATGATATCTCCTTGGGTTGGTTCCAGAGATCATCAACCGTGGAGTACACTCCAGGGTCAAGCCCTTATGTGAACGCCCATGAAAATCGGAGAACTGGCATCCGCCACCGGCCTGAGCCGGGATACCCTGCGCTTCTATGAAAAGCGCGGCCTGCTGCAGCCCCGGCGCCGCGACAACGGCTACCGGGATTACCCGCCCGAGGCCGTGCAATGGCTATGCTACCTGCGCAGCGCCCAGCAGCTCGGCTTTACCCTGGCCGAGATCGAAGCCGGGATGCCGCTGCTGGCGACGCCCGAGAACTCCGCACAGGAGCTGCAAGAGGCGCTACGCCGCAAGCTGGCCGACATCGACGCCCGCATCGCCGGCCTGACCATGCTGCGCGCCGAGCTGGCGCGCGAACTGGACGAGCCGGGCGCCGCCTGTCCGCTGCAGCCGTAGAAATTTGTTACAAAGCCATGTCCTCGTGCTACTCTCCTGCCGCGTTGAATACGCAGGCGCCGGCATGGGCGCACAGAACGCATCGATGGAGATCACATGAAACGCCTGTTAGCTGCCGCCGCCGTGCTGGCCACCTTTGCCCACGCCGCCTTTGCCGGCGAGATCACGCTGTTCACCGATAGTAACTTCCGCGGCCCCAGCGTCACCATCAACCGCGACGCCTACAACCTGGCCGACATCGGCTTCAACGACCGCGCCTCGAGCATCATCGTGCGTTCGGGCGTATGGCAAGTCTGCGAGGACAGGGATTTCGGCGGCTACTGCGCCGAGTTCGGCCCCGGCGAATACCGCGAACTGCCGCGCTTCAACGACAGCATTTCCTCGCTGCGGGAAGTCTCGCGCGGCGGCCGCGGCTACGACCGTGACGACCGCCGCGGCGGCCCGGGCTGGCGCGGGGACCGCGACGACCGCGGCGGCCCGCGTGGCGGCGACGCCGTCCAGCTGTTCTCCGGCCAGCGCTTCGAAGGCCCGGCCGTCAGCCTGTCCGGCGATGTCCGCTCGCTGAACGACGTCGGCTTCAACGACCGCGCCGGCTCCATCATCATCTACGAAGGCCGCTGGGAATTCTGCGAACACGGCGATTTCCGCGGCCAGTGCGTGGTGTACGGCCCCGGCCGCTATCCCTTCCTGGAAGGGATGAACAACCGCATTTCGTCGATGCGCCGCGTGCGCTGAGCTCTCTGAGCGTTACGCGCTCAGGAAAAGACGCCGCTGCGCGGAGCGGCTTCGCCTTCAAGCAGCGCGCGCAGGGTAAAGCGCAAGGGGTAAATGCCGCCGGGAGGCTTGCCGAGCTCGCTGGCGGTGCTGGTCTTGTACCTGAGCGGCGTTTTCGCGCCGTGCGCGGCATACACGTAGGCGCCGTCGGCAAGCAGGCCGGCGCCATCGAACGCGATCTCCTCATCGGTCGACAGGGCAACGACGCCGACGAAAGGCGTGCCGTCGGCGGCCACGAAATCGGCCGCAACCGATAGCGAAGAGGCGTCGCGCGGAATCGTGGCGCGATCGAGCGGCCGGACCCAGGTTTCGTCCTGCGCGTCGTCCGCCTCCTCATCCATGGCAAATTCCCAGATCGCGAAGGCTTCCAGATCCTCGGACGTGAGGGCATCGATCGGTTTTCGGGTCTGCAGTGTGGTGTCCATCGATGATCACTCCTGATGAATGGATGGTGGATGACGACGCGCTCCAGTCCGGCGGCTGGGTGCGGGCATCGGAGCAGTGTAGAGCGTAAATGACAAGGTTGCAATAGGGCAACTATGGATGATCTGGCCTGAATCAAAGCGTCTTGCGAGCAGTCAATAGAGTCCAAGTAAATCCAGCTTCAAATGCTTCCGTTGCCGCCCGGGAGCATTCATGCCTGCACAATTTCCTGCTTTCTTTTCCGACACCAGCCGCCTGCTGCGCCTGCACACGCGCCTCGGTCCCGACCGGCTGCTGGCCGAATCCATTCGCGGCGAGGAAGCCATCGGCGAAGGGTATGCATTCACGATCACGGCCCTGTCGCTGGATGCCGGGATTTCGCTGCGCGCCCTGATCGGCCACCCGGCCCTGCTCGAGCTGCTGACCGTCGACGCCGGCAGGCCGCGCGCCTTCCACGGCTACCTGACGGTGGCGGAACTGAACGGCGCCAATGGCGGCATGGCCCGCTATACGCTGAGCCTGCAGCCGTGGAGCACCTTCCTGGCGCATACCCGCGACAGCCGCATCTTCCAGGACATGAGCGTGCCCGACATCGTCGACACGGTTCTCAAGGCCTGGCAGGGACGTGGCCGGCTGGCTCCCGACTGGCGTTTCGATCTCGCCGATCCCGGCAGCTATCCGAAGCGCAGCCTGACCACGCAGTACCAGGAAAGCGACCTCGCGTTCATCGAGCGCCTGATGAGCGCGGAGGGCCTGTTTTATTACTTCGAGCATGAAGGCGATCCAGGCAGCCCGCGACTGGGCAGTCATCGGATGGTGATCGCCGACCACAATGGCGCCTTCCTCGCCAACCTCCAGTCGGCCGTGCGCTACACCCAGCCGGGCGCGGTGATGAAGGAGGACAGCATGGACCGCTGGCGCTGCGAAGTGCGGCAGCAGACGAATGCGATCGAACTCGCCAGCTGGGATTACCGCAGTCTCGATCGCCGTCCGGTCTTCTCATCCTCGATGCGCGCAAGGGAAGAGGAACTGGCGCTGCGCGACATGCCGGGACAGTACGCCTATCCGAACCGCAGCCACGGCCAGCGCCTGGCCGACCGCCGGCTGCAGGCCCTGGAAGCGCGCTGCGAGGTGTTCATCGGCGCCGGCACGGTACGCACCCTCGCGCCGGGAACGACATTCACGCTGTCGGGCCACGCCGTGCACGATACGGACGACGAGGACAAGCGCCGCTTCCTCGTCACCCGCGCGCGCCACCTGATGCATAACAACCTGAGCGCCGAGATAAAGGCGGAAATCGCCGGTCGTGTTGGCGAGCCGCCGGCCTCGGATGGTCGGGCATACCTCGCCCGGCCCGGCGAACGTCCGCTGTACCGCAATCGCATCGACGCCATTCGCAGCAGCATTCCCTACCGCGCCCATTCTTCACCGCATGCGCGGCCCACCATCCGCGGCCAGCAGACCGCCATCGTGGTCGGCCCGCCCGGCGCGGTCATCCACACCGACCGCGATCACCGGATCAAGCTGCAGTTCCACTGGCAGCGCGGCGCGGACGGCCACAATCGCCTGGACCATCCCCATCCCGACGGACATACGGGAGCGCCCGGCGACGACAGCGCCGGCACCTGGGTACGCGTCGCCACGCCGCTGGCGCCGATCGCCGGTGCGAACTGGGGCAGCCACGCGTTGCCGCGCGTCGGGCAGGAGGTACTGGTCGACTTCCTGGAAGGCGACATCGACCGCCCCGTGGTGATCGGCGCGCTCTACAACGGCGCCGGCGCCCGGGACGCCCAGCACAACACCCGCAATCACGGCGCCGGTCCGGCGACCGGCAATGCGCCGCCCTGGTTCCCGGGCGAGGCCGGCGCACACGCGCATCCGGCCGTGCTGTCCGGCCTGAAAAGCCAGGCCATGCAGGCCAGCCAGCTGGGAACGAAAGCCTATAGCCAGCTGGTGTTCGACGACAGCCCCGGCCAGGCCCGCGTATCGCTGCAGCGGCATGCGAACGCCCACCAGGGCACCGCGGAGCTGAACCTTGGCCATCTGCGGCACCAGACGGACAACCAGCGCATCAAGACGGCCGGCCTTGGCGCGGAACTGAAGACCGCGCACGGGCTGGCCTTGCGTGCCGGGAAGGGGATGCTGCTGTCGGCGGACCGCCTGGCGGGTGGCGCGCAGATGGACGCGCGCGGAGCGTGCGGACAGATCGATGCGAGCCGGGAGTTGCAGGAGAGTCTGGCGGGAATGGCGGGTAGGCACAATGCGGCGGTAGGCGATTCACGGGATCTGCCGGCCATTACGCAGATAAAGGCTGCCGGGGAAACCATCGGTATTGATGATCACAGTGCTGTCGCGTATTCCGTGCCGCAATTGCAATTGACAAGCCCAGCAGGGATTGTGGCAATGACACCTGCCGATGTTGTGCTGGTAGCAGGTAACACCACCAGTATCAGTGCCGGGCAGGACATCAATTCGGTTACACGAAAGAGTACTTATTGGGCGACGGCGGCCGGGATCAGCCTTTTCACTTATGGCAAAGCAAGCAATAGCAATAAACCGGCTCAGGAGACAGGGATCAGGTTGCATGCGGCGAGTGGAAAAGTAAGCAGTCAAAGCACGTCGGATGAGATCCGTATGACGGCTGACAAAACGGTGACTTTCATGAGCGTCAAGAAGTCCATATCGATTTCAGGCAAGACTCATCTCTTGATGACTGCACAGGGAGCATGTCTGAAGCTGGAAGGCGGCGACATCCTGCTGCATAGCCCAGGAAAGGTGGAATTCAAGGCGAGCATGAAAGAGCTGGCGGGCCCCAAAGGCGCCAGCTCGACTTACACATTCGCGACCTCTTCCTTCAAGGGCTGTGAGCAGGCGACACGCGACGCAAGTGCACGGCAAGCAGGTACCCAAACTCTATGAGCAAGCAATGGACCAATACTTTGACCAAAGTGTTAGCAGCACTTTGCCGCAAACTCTCGAGTATCTCCGCAACCTGTTCCAAGAGATCGCGCAAGGAAAGTGCCAGCTCTGGGTTAACCCTGCCAACAACGATCCTTTCGCGACGGTGCCTTTAGTCGAGAAATCCCGTGTTCGCGTTCCGATTAGACATCCGCGATTTGACATGCGGCTTGCGCCTTATCTGGTAACGCTGGATCTGTCTCAAAGTTCGGAAAACGATATTTTTGAAGAGAGCGTAGAGATAGCGTGGCACGCATGGACTAAGGAGAGCCTTTCGGCATTTTGCGGGCAGCCAATCTCAGGGTGGGTAGCAACGCTGGCCCTGCCAAAAGCACTGGCTGCACACTGGGCACAACGCTGTTATCTACATCGCTACCAGCACTTCGGCAAACTTCTCCGTTTTCATGACCCCGGAGTGCGTGAGTGGTTGTGGTCAACACTTACGAGTCAACAGCGAGACGCCCTTCTTGGCCCTGCGGACAGCATTATCGCTATCGGACGAGGACATGTAATACAACGTCAAACCAGACCCTCAGGTCCGTCGTCAGCCACGACATTTCCCGATCTCGTGCTCGATGGCGAGCAATGGTCTCAAGTAGAGAGTTATGCGACGTTACACGCGGCGTGGCTCGCTTGGTGGAACGACTCAGACAGCTCAAAGACTTATACCCCCGGTTGGGAACGAAGCGTGTTCAAAGCGTTAAGCCATGCGATTCGGTATGGGATTCTGGATGCACAAAACCGTGAGCTTTTTGCGTTGCATGCAATGAAATTCGGAAGCGACTTTCACAGCCATCAAAGAATGCAACCGATATGGGAAAAGACGCTTGCGGGCACTTTCTACGGCCCGGCACTCGAAGAAAGATTCGCTTGTCCTGTCGAGCAATTCACACCGAATCCTTACAACCGCTGACTGTTCATACAAACTGACATGGTCTATACCAATAAAGAAAACTTGGACTGCATCAACTGTAACAAGAGTGGTCTGGCAGTCCTACCGGTCCGTTATAGCGTAATACCAAATAACGTGGACGCAGCCTTGCCGCCTACGTTAGGAAACAAGGTTACCGAAGTAAGACTCAAACACCACAAATACGCGCTCCGAACCTTGCGCCAAGGATTCCTGTACTTATTCTATGAAAAGCACGCGCATGGAACGCACATCAGATGGGAAATTTATAGCGTTTCGACGGCCGGAACCCTTTGGAAGCAGATATCGCCTGGCGCAATCGAAGCCGTCACTCAGGAACGTTGTTCACGGAAAGAGCATAGTCTTCCTGCATCAATAATTGCCATTGATTCTCCAGAGCGGTGTGGACGAGTATGGATGGCATTTTCCGAGCATGCCTGGAGTAGCGAAACGTTCAAAGCTTTGGAACAAGACGGACATCTTCGCGACCGGCGTATGCAAACCTTTGCTCCCGCTGTCTGGATCAAGGCGCGGGGCTACCGTCATGGGATCGAAGCCACTGAAGCCGCGTTAAACAACATTATTGAATACAAGAGCGGCTTTCCGCTGTCTACGCTGGGTCGCAACAACGTTTCAGAGATCAGCAAGCCTGATGGGTCGTATGACAAGAACGGACTAAGAAGCTGCGCAACACGATATCCGATAACGGTCCGCCGAGACGATAAACGCAAGCTGGTCGAACTGATGACGCAGGTTGGCGAAGTAACCCACGGCCCAGCCCATGCGCCGATCGTCATCGCCCTATGGGATAGCGTAGGGATAACGCATGAACTGAACGGCTATCGCAATGATGCTACCGGATGGATTGAAAAATATGGAATAGAACGTGAGCTGGAGATAGGAGCATTAAGCGCGATTGAAGGCGCAAAGTTGGCGCTTAAGCAGCGAGAAACAAACAACGCAATCTCGGGAATAGAGGCTGGCGTATTCAAATGGGATGCTGAATTCACGCGGCGAAGACTTACGAATTATGAAGCTGCTTACCCAGGTGATGTAGCCGGCCGCGCCAGACAGGAAGATCTTTGTAAGCGCTGGGAACGTGATGCTGCAACAAGAATACCTTCAAGTATTGCAAGACGCCGCGAAAACTACGTTCGCCTTTCCGATCCGGAGTGGAAGGATGGAATGGTAGAAGTCGACAAAGTCGCCAACCAGGCGATCGCCCGAAACACAACGACCGGGAAGAGCGCAGTGGAGACGCGTGATGAACTTATTCAGGCACGAACACGTACCGCTGAGATAGAGGCAACAGAAGCGTGGTCGAAATACGAGGCCAAACTGGATACCGTTGCCCTTAAGACGTTCCGGAAGAACTATGCGAACTTTATCTCGGCTGCGGCAGCTCTAGCTGATGAGCGCACGGAAGATGTTGTCGCATGGATGAAGTCATCTTACCTACAGGACGCTCTCCTCGAGTTTCATCCTTTGAACGTTTCTGACGGCGTAGCTTTTGAGAACGCTGTGGGTGACATCATGCTTGGAATCAGCTCTAGTCCTGCAGGCCTAACCATCATCAAGGAGTGGATCAATGAAGCGAAAGCTAGTGATGGTAATTTGCTATGGCGCGCTTTTGCACTCAACCAAATAGACGGAATAAGTGCAGTTAACACTATATTAGATGAGGTAATAGCATCAAAAGAAGTTTCCTATACCGACACTGCTCTTGACGCAGTCCGAGACAGCACCAAACATCTAGCCAAGCTCGCTGACCTTTCAAAGAAGGCGCTTTCACTTCATAACACATTAAGGAAGGCTGAGGTCTACCGCGTGCCGACTGGCGGAATCGAAAAAATTCTAATGAGTGTTGGAAATCTTTTATTTCAACCTTTCTTAAAAAAACGTGCTGATTGGTTGTCCGAAAAATTGATTTTAGGCCTCTTGCTGGCTCGATCTGGCGCACAATATACAAACATTATGTCCTTATTGGCCTCTGAAGCTAAATTCGGAAGGGCCGGACGGGCCGAAACAATGTTCGCATTGCGGTTAGTACATGACGTTGCCAGTCAGAGGTCGAGCAGTGAGTTTTTAAAACTTAAACAATCGTGGGAAAAATTAGCCAAAGATGCGGATACAACTAAGGTTAACGAAAATCCACGACTAGCCGGCGGATTCAATGAAGCTAAAGAATTACGGTTCGGCATGATCGCAACGATCGTGCAGATGGTCTATGTCACCAAACTTTATCTTGATGCGGAAGCCGATCCTCAAAATAAGAAACTCCAAGGTGAGCTTTGGGCTGCTGGAATTTCCCTGAGTGCCGGGCTGGCAGATCTTGGCGCAACTGCAATTAAAGGCCTACATAACTTGAAAGATGCAGCTCCGGGATTTCAAGCATTAAAATTAGCCGGGGGTATATTAAGCGCTGGGTCCGCTTGGATAGTCGCACACCAGGATTATGAGAACGCCAGAAAAAATGGCGAAAATGGAGACACATTAATTTCATTCTTATGTTACACGAAGGTGATTTTCAGTGGAGCCGGTGGCGCTTCCTCGGTAATTACTGCCGTTTCGTACACCAAGCCGGCATTTGAAATGCTTGCCGCCAAGCTTCCAAATACCGTTATTGGTCGTAGTTCAGCAATAATCCCACGGATTGGATCGCGAGTCGCATCCAGATTATTGTTAGGTAGAGCCTTAATAATGCTTGGCGGAATATGGTTTAGCGTTGCGACTGTAGCTATTCAGTTTTTAATTTGGAAATTTAGTGACGATAAACTTCAGGAATGGTGTGAGCACTGCGCATTCGGAATCAATCGCAAGAAAAAATTATTAAGCCCAAAAAATCAAAAGACAGATTTCGAAAACGCATTGATGGAGGTAATATAATGAACTATCTTCTCCTCTCCGGCACTGTGAAAGATTTGAACATCACCAAAGGATTTGATGACCTTTCATTCCCTAGCCAAGGAAAGAAATTTGCAGGCTTAGCATCAATCGCTGCAGCTGCGACGGGCAATATTACAAGCTCCACCATACTTGCAAATTCTAGTAATGGAGCAGATGTATCGATGGAGTTCTTTACTTGTCGTGTTGATAAATTAACATTATCCGGTCGTTTCTACAAAGTTGATTTCAAAGACGGAGACAACATAGAATTTGTCGTAGTTAAAAAAGACGAGGTAAATGAAGTCTACTGCGCTCGAAATCCGACTCAACGCTTAGTTTGGTGCATTCCTTACCGAATACGGGGCCATATTGCACAAAAAAAGCATGATATTTTTTCCAGCTTAACAATATCAGCATTTTCTTCATTGGCTTTTGCACTATTCTCATATTATCAAGAATCTCGTCCCTTGGCCGATTGCTGGAGAACTGTTCTTGGATTTTCTTTCCTTTCTTTTTTTATTATATTAATCGTTAATTTTCTTTCACGATGGCCATTCTACAAATTCTCATACGAAGCAACGAGCATTTTCAAAACTTTATGCTTCAAAGATCCTTCTATGGTGGATCTTCCAAAAAACCACGATTCAGCTGAAAAAGAATTTTATGAGCAAATTGGCGAACATCGTCCATGGCAGGTAGAGCCATGGAAATATCGATATAAGGCAAATTCTTGCTAGTCAATATTTCAAAAAGGCTCACAACATACCGGCATCGATAAGGTTAATGCTCCATTTTTAATCCAATAAATCAACTTGTCGAATCAAGACTGACAGACGACGATACGGATCTTCATTACCGACACAAAGCACCGGCGCACCACGCTCAAGCGCGAAATGGCGCCCCAACGCCAGCGCAGCAAAAAATGAAACCGCACCACATCTCCCACTGGCGACGCCAACACGGACCATGTCATCCGTTTCGTCCAGCCGGGATAACCCGGCCGCCTTCAGCGCCAATAATTCGAGTACGCGGCTCGAGCGCTGCCCGGTATCGGCAATCACCATTGTCACATCGGAAGCATCGATCCCACTGCGTTTGAAGGCACGTTCCGACAATTCCCCCAGCAAGCTGGAGTCGACACGCTTGGTCTCGTCGGCCGACGAATCCAGGTGCGCTTCCTCGATTCCATCCAGTACCGCAATCGTCGAGGATTCGGCCAGGCTGAGCTGATCCGTCATCAGAAACCCGACCGCGCCTTCGCCTGGAATATGTCCATGAGGCTGCGATGACGTGAACAGGGAACCATTCGCCGCCCAGCGCGCCACCGACTCGTCGCCAATATGCGAAGCGAACGCCACGACCATGGCGATCAATGGCGCATTCTCCGCACCAGCGCTGTGAGCCAGCCGATTGATTACCGCTGATGGGGAAACATCCCCCGCAAGCGCAGGGACTTCCGTCGTCACGATGACATGGTCGCCTGGCCAGCCGTAGCGTGCCACGGTCTGCTTGAGCCATATGCCGGCCGCGCGGCCTTGTGCGACATCCCATTCAGCCGGCAATAACGGTATCAATTGCAGCCTTGCCTGCGTATCCACCTGGTACAGGATTGGTCCCGCAGCCTGTGCGGCCAGTTCGGCAACCACGGCGCTTGCCAGCGTCAACGCACGCCATTGCTCGTCATTGAACTGCAGCCCGCTCATGCCATTCAGGGCCAGCCATTCCCCGATTTCGTCCCGCAGCGCTTCGTCCACGGCGTGATTGCAGCGCGCTGCCATGATGGGAAAGCCATCCTCATCGACCAATTCTTTATCGAGATCGGCGCGCGCCTTGTTACCGGCGATGGCCGAGGCCAATTCTTCGGGCGATGCGCCATGCGGCAGCCGCAGCGAGGCCGCCAATATGGCCAGCGGACGGGTTTGCGACGGCGCGGTCGCTGCCTTTGCTGGCGTGGAAACGGTGGTAGCGGTTGGCGCGGCGGTCGGTCGGGCAATCAGCTTTCGGCCAATGAAGCCCATCAGGACCAGGCAAGCTGGCAATCCGAGCAGGTAAAACAGCAATTCGCCCGTTGCCGGGTTGGCTTTGGTCGTGCGCCAGTAAACGATCGCGCTTCCCCAGCAGGCGACAACGACAAAGGTGGCCAGAAAAAGGGATTTGAGCCAGGAAAGCAGTACGCGCTCACCGGCTGGCAAGGCAGGATGTGTGGACATCGTCGCGCTCAGATCTTGTCGGAGGTGGTTTGCTGACCTGCGATCAGGACAGCGCCGCAAGAAGTCTTGTCGCCGTCGCGCGCGGCCGGCTTGCCGTCGACGATCAAGGTCGTGTCTCCGCTGGCGATCGTGACCGTGCCGTGTTTGGAACAACTGACCTTGTCACCCATGCGTGCGATGCCGACGCCATCGATATCGCTGTATGGCGACGCTTCGATGACGCTGCCGCCGTGGGAGATTTTGTCACCGAGTCTGATCAATGGTCCTGCCATATGAATCTCCTCTCGAAATACGGTTGCTCAAAAACAAAAATACTCTTCAACACCTCACATTAATAGTGACCTGAAGCAATCGCGATGAGCTTACGCAAGCATTACCTCCTGGAGTGCTTTATCTTGGGCAACGCTTGGTCGTCGTTGAATACATTGCTCACCCTGCATGGAGGTTATATGAAACATTCGAAATTATTTATTCTTCTTACCCTGTTCGGTTCGCTGGCCGGCTGCGGAAAACCAATTCCAAAAGAAAAATCCTTATATATCGGTGAGTGGCAAGAAAAAGCGATGTATCTACTGATTACGCAAGATGGTTCCGTCAAGTACAAGCGTTTAAAGGACGGTGGCACGACCTCAGTTGACGGTCCACTCAAGGGGTTCGATGGAGACAATTTCGAAGTAGGGCTTGGACCAATCACAACGACCTTTGTGGTGAGTAAGCCGCCTTACAAGGATGGCAATGGGTGGAAAATGGTCGTCGATGGTCTGGAACTGACGAAAACGGATTAGTTCTTGGTAACTTTCGCAAAAATCGCGATCTGCGCTATGGCGTAACATATTAGTAAGCGCAGATTTCGCCCGCCACGGCAACGACGCCGCTGTTTTACTGGCGTTAACTTGATTAACGTCTCGTTGCCATATCGTTGCTCCATATTCGGTACCAAGTTTCCGGCATCACATCACCTTTTTTAAATAGCTTTCTGGAGTCAAGACGCGCAGGAGTAAAATAGAATCCAGCTTCAGGACATGACTGTCCGGCCGCGACACGTACAAGTTGGGCGGAATTGATGGCTTCGGATTTCTGAGTTTCGTATGAATCCTGTGCGCGCTCTACCAGATACCAAGTGCAATCCTTTTTTTCAAGACAGGGCTCTTCGCCATATTTTCTTAAGTCTTTCGGATCCAAAAGGTCACGAAAACCAGCAATCACATAGGCTTGAGGAGATTGTGTATGGTTAGCGCTCAAAAACTGAGCGCAACTATTCGGCAAATCGGGAACATAGATACCGTTTTGAGGCGTCTTGGCTCCAGTTTGCACCGAAATTTTTTGATTGACACGGTACGCCGGCCATTGGCCTGGAAGGTCTAAGGGCTCTGTTAAGTCTAAATAATTCGATAACTCCAAGGGCCTCCAGTACGCGCCTTCCGTAGCCGTGATATACCCTGCTCGCTTTGCTGCTTCCGTTAAAAGTCTATCGTAAAGCTCACGCTCTTCAACCGACATCCAGTCAGTTGAATAGTCCCGTCTCTGTCCTATGGCGTCATTAACTGGACCATGAGCATAACGAAGACCATCGGCATCGCCATGACTTAGCATAATGAATCCTGTGCACAGGCCCTTCAACGTATCACGAACATTCGGCAATATACGATGGTCCCAGACGATATCTGGCTGTTCCGAAAACGGCATTGATCGATATTTTGAAGGGAGATTCGATAAATATAATTGCAAGCATGATTCAACATGTCTTACCATTTTTCCCCATGTACCGCGTAATTCCGCAAAATATTCCAAAGAGCTATAACGCTCCAGCAAATGTATTTCTTGCGGATTGATCTGGATGGCCATGTTCCCTCTCTATATCGCCCAATTATTCTTTTGCACAAGCACACCAATCAAGCCATTTGCTGCTCCCAATCGTCATATCCCGATCCCGTCTTCTGCCTGGGAGAAATATGTAATTTTTCCAGGTGAGACGGATCGACGACGAGTTGAATAGCACCGCCCTCGAGGACATAGTTTGTATTTTTCATTGTTTGAGATGCTGTTATTCCTTCCCAAACATTCAATCTAGGACCCGGTAGGACAGTGTAAGTGATGAATTCACCATTGCTGTTCCAGTTCGCCCAAACAGCAAAACGGCGACGCCAATCGTCTTTTGATTTCAGTTTTCTGAACTCTGTTTCAGTCATCCAACAGATGCGGTTGTCTTTCGACGTAGGATCTACGATCCGATAAATAGTAGTACCTGGAGCTTCGAACTTGATTTTGTAACCGACGCCCGACATCGCTTCACCATCCACACCACGATAGTTGAGCGCAATGAAGTTATTGGTCGTGCCAGCTCAATCAGGTAACTGCGGCAACTCTGCAGCCTTGTTTGCCCCGCCCTCAAACAAATGCTGCCCACCCTTCACACTGAACTTCCCTGGGCAGGCAAACGTAATATCCCCACCCGCCAGCGTCACCGTCGCCGGCCCCGCCTGCAGCACGATCTTGTCCCTGGCCTTGATCTCGATGCCGTCGTTGACGGAAATGACCGTCACCGCCCCTTCCGCCAGGATCTCCAGCTGGTCCGTATGCGCCTGCAGCGACACCGGCCCGTTGCCGGCGATGGCCTGGATGCCGCCGCCGTGCGTGAACAGGCCTGCGGCCTGGCCGGCCACCGAGGACACCGTATGCGCCGCCGTCATGTGCAGGTCCGATTGCGTGGTCCAGTGCAGCTGCTGTCCGGCGTAGATGACTGTGGAGGCAGGCGTCGCCCAGTTGATGCCGGCGGCCGCATCCATCAGCACGATCGCCGCACCGAACTTTTCCACCGGCTGCTCCGCATCCAGCTCGCGCATGCCCGCTTGTGCTTTCAAGGCCGGCTGTCCGCCTACCGCGCCGGCATACCTGCCCTTCGCCTGCGGATCGATCTGCTCGATGAAGTCCGCCTGCGCCTGCGCCGCCTCCTTGCTGAACAAGGCCTGCTGCTGGGAGGCCGCGCCGGCCATCGCATCGTTCAGCGAACGCGCGCCCTTGAACAGCGAGAGCGCCTCCGCCGCATCCATCTGGGTCGACGCGCCCTCGGCACGCGCACTGGTCGACAGCAGCACGCCTTCGCCGCCGCGCAGCACGGCCCAGGCATCGGTGCGCAGTTCGAAGCCGCTGCCGCGAAAGCGTCCGCGCTGGGCCGAGCCGGGCGGCTGGTCGACCAGGTAGCCGAGGTTCAGCTGGGTCGCCGCACTGCTGGTGGCCAGGCGCATGCGCAGCTGGCCCTGCGTGTCGTCGAGCTGCCACTGGTTCCAGCCGCCGCCGTCGAAGTTATGGGTGTGGATCCCGGACAGCACGCCCGCATGCTTGATGCCGGAATCGACGCCGGCCGCGAACGGCGGCGGGTCCGATCCGGTGTAGAGCTGGGCGACGATCACGGGGCGGTCGATGTCGCCTTCGATGAAGTCGACCAGCACTTCGGTGCCGATGCGCGGCGTGAACTGCGTGCCCCAGTTGGGCCCCGCCAGCGCTTCCGCCACGCGCACCCAGGTGCCCGAGCTGTCGTCGCCGGGGGCGCACCCTCCGGCGTCGCTGTTGTGGGCCAGGCCGCCGGGGTTCGGATTGCGCCCGCGCTGCCAGGGAAACTGGATCCTCACCTGGTGGTCGCGCGTGGTGGTCGCCACCGCATCGGGCAGGCCGACCACCAGCGCCGTCTGCGGTCCGGGTGCGGTGCACGGCTGCGGCGCGGTCACCGCATCCGGGATGATGGCGGCCACGTCGCGCACGCATGCGAAGGTATTGCGGTAGATGCCGTCGATACCGGCCGGCCGCAGGTTGTTGCGCGCCTGATGGCGTACCCACAGCACGACGAAGGCGTTCTCTCCCTCCGGATAGCGCTCGTGCTGGCTCAGGTTGAACGCGTACCCGGCCGCCAACCGGCGCACCGAGCCCGCGCCTTCGAAACGCTTGTTGTCCAGCTCCAGCGCCTGCAGCATCAGCCGGCAGTGCCGGCCGGCTTCGTCGCTGCTGGCTGCGATGCGCTCGCCGCCGCCGTCATAGATCGCCATCCCGGGCAGCTCGCTGGCATCCAGGTGGGACTGCTGCTCCGCGCCCGGCGCCATCAGCTGCGACGGAGCCCAGCTGCTGATGGCGACGCCGTTGGCCGCGACCTGGCGCCGCGCGCCGAAGACGTCGATGCTGTCGTCCTGCTCGGTGGCGCGCACGCCGTGGAAGCGGATGGTGTCGCCGCCCGGCGTGGCGGGCGACGGCGCATCGCCGTCGAAGATGAGCAGGCGATGTCCGTCCTGGTCGTGCTCGAAGCGCCAGCTCAGGCCTTCCGAGGCCAGTACCCGCATGAAGAAGGCGAGATCGCTCTCGCGGTACTGGGTGCAGACCGGGCGCGTGGACAGCGGCTGCGTCAGGTCGAAGTCGAAGCGCAGCTGTGGATAATCCATCAGCAGTTCGGTGACGATGTCGCGCGCGTTCTTGTCCTGGAAGATGTAGCTGTCGCGGCGCAGCGCCAGCAGGGACAGCGCCGGCTCCAGCCGCAGGCGGTAGCGCGCCATGCCGCCGTCCGCGCCCGTCCATGAAGCCTGGGTGCACAGGCCGTGCCAGGCGCGCCGGCTGCCGTCCGGCTGCAGGATCGCCACGCTGAGAGATTCGCCGATGAAGGGCGACAGTTCGAGATCGGCCGACACGCTCAGCGCATCGATGTCGAAGCAGAACAGTTCGTTGACGCCCTCACGGCCCGTGAAGCGCTCCACCACCAGCGATTCGGGCAGATCGCCATCCTGTGCGCTCGCAAGCGTGATGAGCCGCGCGTGCTGCCTCAGTCCTTCGCCGAAGACGCTACCCATCTCAGGCCGCCACCGCCAGCAGTTCGAGCTTGAGCTCCTTCATCCCCGACGGCACGTAGATCGACACCGACTGCGCCTGCAGCATGCGCTCGACCATCTGCCCTTTGGATTCGAGCACGAAGTAGCAGGTGTCGGGGCGCACCGGTACCGCTGCCGGCAGCTGGGGCGCGTACTGCAGGCGCACGCCGGGCAGGGCGGACAGCACGCATTTCTCGACGTCGTCGGGAGCGCCGACCTTGAAGCGCAGCGGCACCGTATCGACCAGCTCCAGCGCCGGGATGTCGGCCGAGACGGCGATATAGAAGGTGGTCTTGTCGTCGATCTTGCCCGAGTCGAGCATGCCGTGGTGGTAGCTGGGTCGCACCTCGCTGAGGACGATGGCGAAGTACTTCGACGAGATCACGGTATCGAGCAGCTCGCGCACGATCTGGTGGAGCTTCAGGAAGGCCGGGCCGGGATCCGCATGCTGGTAGGGCGGCAGGTCGGCCAAGGTCCAGCTCTTCGAGAAGGTCATCAGGGCGCCGGCGGTGGCGAGCAGCTGCTCGTACAGGCGCTCGGGATGCAGGTCCGGGTGGTGCAGATAGTGGGTCAGCGCCGCGCAGGCCGTGCTGGTCGTGTGCAGCAGCCAGAACGAGGACATGTCGCCGGAGCGGAACTCGATCACGTTGCGGCTCGGCTCGCGGTGGTGGCCGTACAGGGCGCTGACCTTGGCCTGCAGCGCGTCCAGCAGGCGGCGCAGCTGCAGGTGCAGGATCGGCGCGGCGCCGACCGACAGGCTGGGCGGCACGAAGCCCGGATCGAGTTCGAAGCCGCCGGCGGCGGCGCGGCGCAAGCGCAGCAGCGGGAAACAGGTATAGGCATCGCGCGGCTCGAACTCGGCCACCAGGCGCACCGTCTTCTTCAGGTAGGCCAGCTGGGCCGGGGAGGCCTGGGTGTAGAGGTCGGGCGTCTCCTGGTTCGCCTGCACGAAGCGGGCCGTGGTGCTGTCCTCGCCGGGCGGAACGAAGTTGCCGCTGAAGGGTTTCAGTCCCGGCAGGGCGGCGTAATAGGTCACGCTCTGCTGGTTGTGGCGGGACTGCAGCAGGTTCAGGTCGACCGTGGGCGGCAGCTCGTCGGGCCCCGGCGCGTCGACCAGTTCGCCGTCCTGGAAGCGCAGCGCCAGCGCCAGGATGCGCAGCACGTTGCTGCCGAGGGCATCGCGGTCGACTTCCAGCCGCTCCACGCCCCAGGCATAGGGATGAACGGCATCGATGCTCTTGTAGAGACGGTGTTCGTGGTATTGGTCCTGGCGCTGGAAGTGCTGCGGACGCAGCAGCAGGCCCTCGCCCCAAAGTACCTTGCTGTTCATGTCGCGTTCCCTCCTGTCGAGTCCACAACCATAGCTTTTTCGTGGCGCCCTTTTTACGGGAACCCGGTTGGGTCTTGCTCCCGCTCAATGTTTTGGTAGCGCCTTCCCAACTGAACTATTTTTTCGGCGGCGTCTATGTAAGACTCTCGGCTGGATCACGCGAGGGGATGCCGATGAAGGGTTTCACGCCTGGTTTATTCGACCGCCTGCTCGGTGTGCCGACGCGTGGCGCCGGCAGCGCCACGGTGTCGCGGATCTCGGCCGAGGACTTGAAGGATGCGGTCGCGCGCGACCTCGAGGCCCTGCTGAACACCCGTGCCGTGATCCCGGAAGCGCTGCTCGAGGACTACCCCGAATGCAGCAATTCGATCCTGAACTACGGCCTGAGCGACTTCGCCGACCGCTCGCTGTCCAGCCCCACCGACCGCGCCCATATCTGCACCTGCCTGGAACAGGTCATCGGGCGCCACGAACCGCGCCTGCGCAACGTGAAAGCCTCGCTCGAGATCAGGGAGGGCGCGGTGAACCGCCTGAATTTCTCGATCACGGCGCTGCTGGTGGCCAGCAGCTCGCAGGAGCCGGTCAACTTCGACGCCGTGCTGCAGCGCTCCACGCTCCAGTACAGCATCAGCAAGGCAGGACGGACGGCGGTGGCGGCGCCGTCCGCGTCCGCGCCGGTGGGAGCCTGAGGTGGAACTGCTACTGCCGTATTACGAGCGCGAGCTCGGTTACCTGCGCCGCAACCTGCGCGACTTCGCGGAACGCTATCCGAAGATCGCCGGCCGCCTCCTGATCAGCGGCGAGGTATGCGAGGACCCGCACATCGAGCGCATGATCGAGTCCTTCGCGCTGCTCAACGCGCGCATCGCCAAGCGCCTCGACGACGATTATCCCGAGTTCACCGAGGCGCTGTTCGAGGTGCTGTATCCGCACTACCTGCGGCCCTTCCCCTCGTGCTCGATCGCACGCATGGACGTCGCCGCCGCCGCCGCGCAGCAGACCGGCGCCAGCGTCATCCCGCGCGGCACCCAGCTGAATACCCGGCCGGTGCGCGGCGCCGCCTGCACCTTCCGCACCGTCTACCCGGTCTGCGTGGCGCCGCTGGAACTCGCCGAGGCATCGTTTTCCGCCATCATCCGCTGCCCGGAAGCGGTAAGGCTGCCGGGCGGCGCCGGCGCCGGCCTCAAGCTCAGCATCGCCGCAACCGGCGAGCAGGCGCCCGGCCAGTTGCAGCTGGCGCGGCTGCGCGTGTTCATCGACGGCGAGCCTTCGTTCTGCGCGGCCCTGCGCGATGCGCTGTTCATGCGCACCGTCGGCGCCTGGGCCGAAGCCGACCGCAGCGGACGCTGGGTGCCGCTGGACGCGATCCCGATCCATGCCGCCGGCTTCGACGACGACGATGCCCTGATCGACTTTCCGGCGCGTTCCCATCCCGCCTACCGGCTGCTGACCGAGTACTTCTGCTTCCCCGAAAAATTCAACTTCTTCGACATCGACCTTGCCGCGCTGGCGGGCGCGCTGCCGGCGGGGAGCAGGACGCTCACCCTGCACCTGGCGCTGTCCGGCCTGCGCGCCGATTCGAACACCGCGCGCATGCTGGAGACGCTGTCGACGAACAACGTGCTGCTCGGCTGCACCCCGGTGGTCAACCTGTTCCGCCAGAAGGGAGAGCCGATCCGCCTGACCCATGCCAGCGCCAGCTATCCTGTGCTGGCCGATGGGCGCCGCGCCTTCGCCTACGAGGTGCAGACGATCGAGTCGGTCTCGCTGGTGCGCCAGACGCCGCAGGGCGAATCCATCATCGAATACCAGCCCTTCTATTCGCTCAAGCATGCGCAGGCGCCTTCGATCGGCGGCCATTACTGGGCCCTGCGGCGCGACGAGACCCTGCGCGACAGAAGCCCGGGCTTCGAGACCCAGATCACGATCGTCGACATCGACTTCGATCCCGCCGCGGTGGAGACCGACACGCTGAACCTCGAACTCATCTGCACCAACCGCGACCTGCCTTCCCAGCTCGCCTACGGCCAGCGCGGCGGCGACCTGTTCCTCGAAGGCGGATCCAGCGTGAAGTCGATCGTTTTCCTGCGCAAGCCCACCAATTCCTGGCGCTTCGAGCACGGACGCGGCACCCACTGGCGCCTGATCTCCCACCTGTCGCTGAACCACCTGTCGCTGACCTCGGACGGCATCGACGCCTTCCGCGAGATGCTGGCCCTGTACGACCTGCCGCGCTCGGCCTCTTCGCAGCGCCAGATCGCCGGCATCAATGGCATCGAACAAAAGGCCGCCAGCGCCTGGCTGCCGGGGAATCCGTTCACCTGCCTGGTGCGCGGGGTCGAGGTGCGCCTGACCATCGACGAGGAAGCCTTCGTCGGCAGCGGCATCCACGCCTTCGCCCACCTGATCGAGCGCTTCCTGGCCCTCTACGTCCACGCCAACAGCTTTACCAGGCTGACCATCGTCTCGCACAAGACCGGAGAGGAGCTACTCGCATGTTCGCCAAGAAGCGGCGATTCGAGCCTGCTGTAATCGAGCGCCTGTTCAAGGAACCCTGGCGCTTCGAATACTTCCAGGCGGTGCGCCTGCTCGAGCTCTGGCTCAGGCGCCAGCGCCAGTCCCGGCTTGACCCGGTGGCGCAGGTGCTGCGCTTCCGGAACTCGACCTCGCACGGCTTCCCGGCCAGCCAGCTCGAAGCCATCCACCTCGAGACCCACGACGACGAAAGCCTGCGCCACGTCCACCTCACGCCCGCCTTCATGGGCCTGTTGGGCTGCAACGGCGTGCTGCCGGCCCACTACAACGAACGCATCGCCGAGCACGAGCAGCGCCACAAGGACGAAGGCCCGCGCGCCTTCCTCGACACCTTCTCGAACCGCTCGCTGGCCCTGTTCTACGAAGCCTGGCGCAAATACCGGCTGCCCTTCAAATACCAGCTCGAGGGCAGGGACAGCTTCCTGCCCCTGCTGCTCGGGCTGGCCGGCTTCGGCAATGCCGCGCTGCGCCAGCGCCTGGCGCAAGGACACAACGGCGCGGTGCTCGACGAATCGGTCGGCTACTTCGCCGCCGCGATCCGGCACCGGCCGGCCTCCAGCAGCCAGCTCGCGCGCGTGCTGAGCGAATACTTCGGCCAGCCGGTGGCGGCCGAACAGTTCGTCGGCCAATGGTACGAGGTGCCGCCCGCGCAGCAGACCATCCTCGGCCAGGCCACCGCCGTGCTGGGCGCCGGTGCGATGGCGGGCGTGCGCGTGTGGCAGCGCGACCTGCGCCTGCGCCTCGTGATCGGACCGCTGGACCGCGCCAGCTTCGGCGCTTTCCTGCCCGGTGGCCTGGCGGCGAAAGCCCTGCACTCCCTGCTGACCCTGTTCACCGGCGTGACCCTCGAATACGAAGTGGAACTGGTGCTGCGCGCGGCCGACGTGCGCGAGGTCACCCTGCGGGATGGCACCCATATCGGCCGCCTGGGCTGGGATGCCTATCTGGTCGACGGTCCCCAGCACGCGGACCGCCGCGACGTGCGTTACGAACTGAATTCGCTGTAGCCGCCCTCGTCGTCGAACAGGCCTTCCCCATCCCAGCAGCGCAGGCCTGCCGCGGCCTGGCCCGACACCGCCTTGCCGGCAAGGCCCAGATTTGCGGCCAGGCGCGGGAAGGCGCGGCAGTAGCTCGACTGCACCCCGGCCAGGCGCGCCAGCCTGGCATGGCTCAGCACCATCCCGTCCGGCACGGCGCGCAGCACCCGGGCCACCCGCAGGCGCCAGTCCTCATCCCAGGCCGGCAGCATGCGGCCCAGGTCGCGGATGCGGTCGCCGGGCCGGATGACGCCGCCGGCCAGCACGCGCGCCAGCACGCCGCGGCGCGGGCCGATCCGCGCCGCCACGCCGGCCTGGAAGGCATCGAGGTGGCCGCAGGCTTCGCACTGGAACATCAGCCGCAGCAGGATCTCGTCGCCGATGCGCAGCACACTGCCGGAGACCAGCTGCGAAGTGTCGAAGTCGACCAGCAGGTTCTCGCCCAGCGCCTGCGTGGGCAGTTTGAAATCGGCATAGGCCGGGGCGCCGGCCAGCAGCACCTGGCGCGGCGACAGCGGATCGGCATGGCGCTCGCCGGCCAGGCCCACGCCGGCGATGGCCTCGGCATGCGGCGCGCCGTCCGCCAGCGCCAGCACCTGCCCGAGTCCTGCACCGATCATCATGTGTTCATCCCCAAAAAAGCGTCGTCCCCGCGGAAGCGGGGACCCAAGTTTGCAAGCGCTTTCATAGCGCGAACAAAACTTGGATCCCCGCCTGCGCGGGGACGACGGATTCAAGAGCGCGGCCCTAAGGTATTCAAGGGCCCGGTCCTCCGTGGAGAACCTGCTTCTATCAGGCAGCCGAAGCCAGTGCCTGGTTGAAGGTCGCGCTCGGACGCATCACGGCTTTCACCTTGGCGTTGTCCGGCTGGTAGTAGCCGCCGATGTCGACCGGCTTGCCCTGGATTTCCAGCAGCTCGGCCACGATCTTCTGCTCGTTCTCGGCCAGGGTCTTGGCCAGCGGCGCGAAGAAGGCGGCCAGCTCGGCATCCTCGGCTTGCTGCGCCAGTTCCTGGGCCCAGTACAGCGACAGGTAGAACTGGCTGCCGCGGTTGTCGAGTTCACCGGTCTTCGGCGACGGCGACTTGCGGTTGTCCAGCAGCTTGCCGGTGGCGGCGTCCAGGGTCTTGGCCAGCAGTTTGGCTTTCGCGTTGCCGGTCTTGATGCCCATGTCTTCCAGGCTCACCGCCAGTGCCAGGAACTCGCCCAGCGAATCCCAGCGCAGGTGGTTTTCTTCGGTCAGCTGCTGCACGTGCTTCGGTGCCGAGCCGCCGGCGCCGGTTTCGTACATGCCGCCGCCCGCCATCAGCGGAACGATCGACAGCATCTTGGCGCTGGTGCCCAGTTCCAGGATCGGGAACAGGTCGGTCAGGTAGTCGCGCAGGATGTTGCCGGTCACCGAGATGGTGTCCAGGCCGCGGGCCACGCGCTCCAGGGTGTAGCGCATCGCGCGCACCTGCGACATGATCTGGATGTCCAGGCCCGTGGTGTCGTGATCCTTCAGGTAGGTCTTGACCTTCTTGATCAGTTCATTCTCGTGCGGGCGGTACGGGTCCAGCCAGAACACGGCCGGCATGCCGGAGTTGCGGGCGCGGGTGACGGCCAGCTTGACCCAGTCGCGGATCGGTGCGTCCTTCACCTGACACATGCGCCAGATGTCGCCCTTCTCGACGTTCTGCGACATCAGGACTTCGCCGGTGGCGAGGTCGGTGATGTTGGCGACGCCGTCTTCCTGGATCTCGAAAGTCTTGTCGTGCGAGCCGTATTCCTCGGCCTGCTGCGCCATCAGGCCCACGTTCGGAACGGTGCCCATGGTCTTCGGATCGAAGGCGCCATGCCATTTGCAGAAGTTGATGATCTCCTGGTAGATGCGGGCGAAGGTCGATTCCGGCAGCACGGCCTTGACTTCCTTCAGGCGGCCGTCGGCGCCGTACATCTTGCCGCCGGCACGGATCATGGCCGGCATCGACGCATCGACGATCACGTCGTTCGGCGAGTGGAAGTTGGTGATGCCCTTGGCCGAGTCGACCATGGCCAGTTCCGGACGGTGCTCCTGGCAGGCGTGCAGGTCGCGGATGATCTCTTCGCGCTGCGAATCCGGCAGGGTGGCGATCTTGTTGTACAGGTCGGCCATGCCGTTGTTGACGTTCACGCCCAGGCTGTCGAACAGGGCGCCGTGCTTTGCGAAAGCGTCCTTGTAGAAGATGCGCACGGCGTGGCCGAACACGATCGGGTGCGAGACCTTCATCATGGTCGCCTTCACGTGCAGCGAGAACATCACGCCGGTCTTGCGCGCGTCTTCGATCTGCTGTTCGTAGAAGTCCAGCAGGGCCTTGCGGCTCATGAACATCGAATCGATGACCTCGCCGTCCTGCAGGGAGACCTTCGGCTTCAGCACGATGGTCTGGCCGCTCTTGGTCAGCAGTTCCATCTTGACGTCGCGGGCGCGGTCGAGGGTCATCGACTTCTCGCCGTGGTAGAAGTCGCCGTGGGTCATGTGCGACACGTGGGTGCGCGAGGCCGGCGACCATTCGCCCATCGAGTGCGGGTTCTTGCGGGCGTATTCCTTGACCGCCTTCGGTGCGCGGCGGTCGGAATTACCTTCGCGCAGGACCGGGTTCACGGACGAGCCGATGCACTTGCCGTACCTGGCCTTGATCTCTTTTTCTTCGTCGGTCTTCGGATCGGCCGGGTAGTCGGGCAGGTTGTAGCCCTTGCCCTGCAGCTCCTTGATCGCGGCGGTCAGCTGGCCTACCGAGGCGCTGATGTTCGGCAGCTTGATGATGTTGACTTCCGGCGTCAGGGTCAACTTGCCCAGCTCGCTCAGGGCATCGGGCACGCGCTGTTCCGGCGTCAGGCGCTCGGGGAACTGGGCCAGGATACGGGCAGCGACCGAGATGTCGCTTTCCTGGATGGTGATGCCGGCGGGCTTGGTGAAGGTGCTGATGACGGGCAGGAAGGCGTGGGTGGCCAGCAGGGGCGCCTCGTCGGTAAGGGTGTAGATGATGGTCGAATCGCTGCTCATACGCTTTTTCCTCGGTGTTCGCGAAGGTAAGGGAAACTAATACTAAAAAGATATCAACTGTCTGGGCTCGCGGATCGCGCACGCCATCAGGCGATGATGTCAGGCGATGATCCTAACCGATCTACTCCGATGCGAGGAGCTTTTCGCCAGGCGGATCATTTTGCCGCATGGCCAAGTCTTATATAAGACAGAAGACAAGCGCCATATTATGCACCGCTTTTCAGGCGGACACCACCCTTTCGCGCTTTTCGGCGTCAAGCGCGCGCCGCCAGTGGCAGGTTTGCTTCATCCTGCGGCAACGCGAGTCTGGCGACCGATCCGGAGGCTCCCATGCTTTCCTGGCGCATCCTTATACCCTTGTCCCTAATGCTGACCGCCTGCGGCGGCGGTGGCGGTACCTCCGGCGGCGGCACACCGGTGCTGCCTCCCGCACCGCCGTCCGCCGCCCTCACCCTGGCGCTGGCCCCCTTCGCCAGTAACCTGTCCAGTCCCACCTTCCTCACCACACCGCCGGGCGACGCGCGCCAGTTCATCGTCGAACGCGCCGGCCGCATCCTGGTCATGCAGGGCGGCAGCCTGCTGGCCCAGCCCTTCCTCGACCTGCGCAGCGTCACCGACGTCGCCGGCGAGGGCGGACTGCTGTCGATGGCCTTCGATCCCGGCTATGCGACCAACGGCCGCTTCTACGTCTACCGCACGAATGCGAATCACGACATCGTGGTCGAGCGCTACACGGTGTCCGGCGATCCCAACCGCGCGGATGCCGCGTCGGCGCTCGCCATCATCCAGATCCCGCACCCGACCTATATCAATCACTTCGGCGGCCTGGTCGCCTTCGGTCCCGACGGCTATCTCTACCTCGGCACCGGCGACGGCGGTTCCGAAGGCGATCCGAACGGCAATGCGCAGAACCTGGGCTCGCTGCTGGGCAAGATGCTGCGCCTGGACGTGAGCGGCGCCAGCTCTGCACTGCCCTACCGGATCCCATCCACCAATCCCTATCTTGGCCAGGCGGACGTACGGCCCGAGATCTGGGCGAACGGCCTGCGCAACCCCTGGCGTTTCGCTTTCGATGCCGACAAGCTCTACATCGCCGACGTCGGCCAGAACCTGCGCGAGGAAGTCGACCTGGCGCCGGCGTCGCAAGGCGGGCTGAACTATGGATGGAAAGTCATGGAAGGCAGCACCTGCTACCAGGCGCCCAGCTGCAATCGCAGCGGCCTGGCGCTGCCGGTGCTCGAGTACAGCCATGCCGATCCCGGCAGTCCGTGCGCGATCACGGGCGGCTTCGTGTACCGCGGGACGGCGATCCCGGAGCTGGCCGGGCGCTATTTCTATTCCGATTACTGCGCCGGTTTCGTGCGCAGCTTCCTTGCCTCCGGCCTGGCCGTCTCCGAACAGCGCGACTGGAACATCGCCAAGCCCGGCCAGGTGCAATCGTTCGGCCGGGACGGGCAGGGCGAGCTGTATGTGCTGACCGCGAGCGGCATCTGGAAGATCGTCAAGGGACAATAGGCAAGCTCATGAACGCCTCCAGCGGCATCGCGGGCGAAGTCATCCTCCGCCCCGTCAGTCCGGTCGAAGGGCCGGGGATACCCACCCATCGCCCCTACGCGGCCGGCATCCGCATCATGGATGAGAGCGGCCGCACGGTGACCGAATGCCGGAGCGGTCCCGACGGGCGCTTCCGGGCCGACCTCCCGCCCGGCACCTATGTCCTGCATGCCGAGCCGGACGTGGCCGGCCCGCGGGCGCCCCCGCAGACCGTGACCGTGGAAAAGAAGCGCTACACCGCTGTCCGCATCGTTGTCGACAGCGGTATCCGCTGAGCACAGGTGCTAAGTAGCGAAGCCGAAGCCGACGATGCGGCTGGTCCAGTCCTGGTTCCTCTGCACATACTCGTTGACCAGCCAGGCGCGCCTGGCGTTGCGGGTGTCGAGCGTCACCGCCGAGTAATCGCCCCAGCGGCCGCCGCCGTACCAGGTCGGGCTCGTGAATGCCGCCGTGCCCGGTCCAAGGATATACGGCAGGCCGTCGTTATGGTCGTAGCCGGAGAAGCGCACCTGGGCATTGGTGCCGTTCCTCGGGTCCGTCATCGTCCATGTCACGAAGATATCGTCGCCGGCGTTCGCCGCGATCGAGGCATTGAAATCGTAGGAGGTCGAGGTGCCGAAGAAGAAGGCGCTCTGGATGATCGAGTTGGTGGCGGTATTGATCTCGTAAAACCTGGGGGCGGCATAGCCGACCAGGTTGATCGTGTGCACCTGCCAGAGGGAGTTGCCCATCTGCGTGCTGGCATTGACGAAGCGGCCGTCGAGGGTATCGAGCAGCGCGCCGGTGCCGGGCTGCGGCGCGTCCGGCGGCGCCGAATACGCGGCCACGGCGACGTTCACCGGCCCGCTCAGCTGGATGCCGTTCGGCCGGCTCGAGTTGGTCAGGGTGTACAGGCTCAGTGCGCTGCCGCCCGCCGCCGCGACGAGGTAGGTGCGCGCGTTCTGGTCGAGGACGTTCGGCGGCGCCAGCGTGCCGCGCAGGCCGGTGAACACGGGCACCGCGAAGCCCAGGCCGTTGTAGAGGCGCGCCTTGGCGACGGCGAACATGTCGGCACCGCGGAAGCCGCCGGAGGCGGCGAAGATATTCGCCGTCAGGATGATCGAATCCTGGTCCATGCCGAGCTGTGGATAATCCCAGAAGTCGCCCGCGGCGAAGGTGACGTTCAGTCCATAGATGAAATACGGACCCGCCGCATTCGACGAGGTCGAGACGGCGATGAAATACAGCTGGCGCGTGGCCGACTCCTGGAAGGCGACGGCGGTCACGATCCAGCGGTTCCAGGTGGTGTCGTACACCGCGCGCGGATCGAACAGGATCTGGGCGGTGTAGCCGAAGAAGGACGCCAGCGAAATGCTGGTGCGCTGGGTCGGGTTATCCCGCGCATAGATGTCGATGTGCGAATTGGTGACCTCGACGAAATGCTCGCGTCCGATCGCGCCATGGGTGTCGGGCGGCGTGAGCCCGTCGACATTCGAGGCGCCCTGGAAATTCGGTCCGACCAGCACGATCGGGACGCGCGGCTGCGCTTCGGCATGCAGCGCGGTGTGCACATCGGCGGGCTTGTCGGCCGTCGCCCCCGCTTCCTGCAGCCTGGCCTTCATCTCCGCATAGTCGGCGGCGGGCATGGTCGGCAGGAAGGGCTTCATGCGCTGCTGCGCCGAAAGATTCTGAGCGGGCGCCGGCATGTTCCGCATGTCCTCCATCATGGTGTCCAGGGTCCTGGTCTGCGCGGGACTTGCTTCGAGCTTTGCGTCAGCCTCGATGAACGAATGTTCCATGGTGTTTCTCCTTTTGCCTGAAATGAATTGCGATGCGCGATGCGCGTTGCGTGTCTGAGGCGTGTACCGGAGCACGAAGCGGAATATTCCTACTTCGATTCGGACTTACCGAAGATGGGCTTTCCCTTTTTTGGCGATTCCGGCATCAGCTACTATCGTGACAAAGCTGCCACGGCTTCTTGATCGAACTCAGCGGCTAAAGCGTGGAGAAAAGTGACCCTAATCTAAGGTCTGGAAGGCAGTTCTGCCACGACAGGCAGCCGAATGGAGAAGGTGGCGCCCTGGCCGCGGCCGGCGCTGCTGACGCTGAGCGTGCCCTCGTGCAGCTCGACGATACGGCGGGCGATATACAGGCCGAGCCCGAGACCGGTGGCATTGTCGTGCTGCTGCAGCCTGAAGGCACCGAACACGTGCGGCAGGTCTTCCGCTTCGATGCCCTGGCCGGAATCCGTGATGTCGATCTCGACCATGCCATCGAGCCGCCGGATGGTGATGCGGATGACGCCGCCCACCGGCGTGAATTTGACTGCATTGAACAGCAGGTTCCAGATGACCTGCTGGAGGCGCCGCCCGTCCGCATCGAAGCGGATAGGGTCGCCGTAATCGGCCGGCGTCACCCGTATCTGGATCTGCTTGGCGTGCGCATGGGGCTCCACCGTCGAGATGGCGTCGCGCAAGACCTGTCCCAGCACGACACGCGTGCGTGTGATCGACATCTGCCCGGTCAGCGTGCGCGCGGCGTCGATCAGGTCCTCGACCATCCCGGCTTCCTGGCGCACGTGCACGCGCATCGATTCGAGCCCGCTGACCGCTTTGGGCGGCAGGTCGGGAGTCGTGCGCAACAGTATTTCGATGCGCATCGACAGCGCCGAGAGCGGCGTGCGCATCTCGTGCGAGACCGCCGCCAGGAACAGTTCGCGTGTCCGGTTTACGCGTGTCAGGTCATCGATGGTTTCGCGCTGGCGGTCGAGCGTGCTCGACAGTGTTTTCAGGAGACCCGCATAGGTGCTCATGCGTTTGTCGGACACGGGCGCATCGAGCCGCGCCTCGTTCCACAGCAGGTGGCCAGCCAGTCCGATCTGCTTGGCGATACGCTCGCAGGCCAGCGGTGAACTGAAGTCGGCGAAGCGCCAGCCAAACACCAGCACGCCGTAGACCTGGCCGCGCAGCAGCAGCGGCTGGGCGCACACGCGGAAGCCTTCGCCGAATTGCCCGGATGCGGAATCCGCCTGCGCGCATGCCTGCTGCACCAGCGCGCGCTCGAAAGCCGTACCGGGACCGTCCTCGGCCCACAGGGTCGAGCGTTCCGCCAGCAAGGCCGACATGCGCGAACCCGTCAGGGGACCGATGTGGCGCACGCCTGCCGCGTCATAGGCCGACGTGACGAGGCCCGTCGCTTCCGTGAACTGCCGTAGCGGCGTATGCCAGTCGCTCCAGTCGACCGGTGTGTTGTCTGGCAGTTCGGCCTTGATCACCTGGGATTTTCGTTCGGCATGCGCGCCGAGTCGGGCAGAGGGTTGCCGCTGGCCACGGCTTCTTCGATGGCCGGGCTCTGGCGCGATGGCGAGCGCGACAGCAATCCGTAGTAGGACGAGAACGGCAGTTGCGGCACGGCCTGGGTATCGCTGCCGTTTTCATCCAGCAGAACCAGGCCGCCGACGCCGATTTCGTATTCGCGCGTGACTTGCACATTGCGGCTGCCGCGCACCTTCGGCACGGCCAGCGCGCGCCGCAGCACGGTCGAGATTTCCACGTAGTTGAGCAGGATGATGTTGTCGACCAGGTGCGAGCCCTTGAGTTCCTCGCTGATCTGCGACACGCCCAGCAGTTCCGGGCTTTCGTAGTTGAACAGGGTCGTTGCCAGGCGGTTCTTGAAGAAGCTCGCCAACGCGTACAGGTAATCGGCAACCTCGTCGGCACTGGTCATTTCATACACAGCCACCGAATCGAGCGCGATACAGTCGATGTTCTCCTGCTCGACCAGCTTGACGATACGGTCGAAGTGCACGTCCAGTTCGAGTTCCAGCGGCGACTCATAATGGATGAAGAGCTTGCCATCGTCGATCAGGCCCTGCAGATCGAATCCGAGCGACTTGGCGTTGCGGATCAATTGGCGCGGATGTTCGTCAAGGCTGACCAGCAGCGCCTTGTGGCCATTCTTGATGGCGTCGGTCAAAAACTGGACGCTGAACACGGTCTTGCCGGTGCCGGAAATACCGCTCACCAGCGTCACCGATCCTTCGTAGATACCACCAGCCATCATCTTGTCGATGGCCGGCGAACCGGTCGACAGGCGCCGTTCCGAGGTCGGCTGGTCGGGCGAGGCGACCGGGCGCGACTGGGCACGGCGGTACACATGCACACCGATCTCCGGTTCGATGCGCATGGTGTGGCTGCCGCCGATGAAATCCTGGCCGCGCGACTTCGTGACCTTCAGGCGGCGGTGCGCCCGGCGCCTTGCCTCGCCGAACGTGAGCGAAATGATGGTGTCGAAAACGAAGCGCTCGTGCGCCAGCACGCCGGTCAGCGATTCGTCCTTTTCCGCCGTGACCATGGTGGTCACGCCCAGACGCGTCAGGCCTTCGATCAGCAGGTGCACGTCTTCGCGGAAGGGCATGTCGTTCACTTCCGCGTACAGGCGCAGCGGCGTCAGGCCGTCGATCAGCAGGCGCTTGGCTCCCATCTCGACGAGCGAGGCGGCGAAGGCGCCGTCGTCACTGCGGAACTCGCTCAGCAGCACGGCCGGACTGGTCTGGATGATCTTGATCTTGCCCTGGTCGATCATGCCCTGCAGGTCCCAGTTGAAGCCGGCGGCATCGCGCATCAGCTTGGCGGGATCGAGTTCGAAGGACACGATGGCGCCCGGCTCGTCGTAGTCGAGCGCGCCGTGGTAGATGAAGCCCAGCCCGAGCGTGGTCTTGCCCGAGCCGGGCGGACCTTCGACGATCAGGTTGTTATTGCGGGGAATGCCTCCGTGCAGTACCTCGTCCAGCCCGGTAATGCCCGTCTTGACCAGTTCGTTCATCGATTCACCCTCTATAAGTGTGTCAGCTTAACATGCGGCGGCGCAACAGTCTGCCGGCGATTGCCGGCACCAGTGGTGGCTCGATGTAATTTTTTTACGTGAAATTAGCGACAGATTCTAAGACAACTCGCCGTCATGTATTAACACGATTGAAACATTCTGAACGGCGATTCTTTCGCGTCCCCAGCCTGCTGCAAGTGCGTTTGCAGCGTTTAGGCGACACAAATTCAAGCGAGCCGGTACCCGTTAGGCACAGCCCTATGATCGGCCGGTAATTGATGAGTGATCCCTGGCTGCACAACCCGTGAAAGGAGATTCGCCATGAAGCTGTTCGCTCTTGCTGCCGCCCTCGCGCTGGCCGGCTGCGCCTCGCAACCGGCGCAGCCAGGGAAGACCTATACGCACGTACCGCGCACCGAAAAGTGCAAGCCGACCTCCGAAAAGAAGATCGCGGCCCTGTTCGACCGCTGGAACGACTCGCTGGAATCAGGTGATCCGCACAAGGTCGTCGCCAACTATGCGGACGACGCCATCCTGCTGGCGACCGTGTCCAACCAGCCCAAGCTGACGCCGGCGGAAAGAGAAGAGTATTTCGAGACTTTCCTGCTCAATGAACCGTCCGGCAAGATCGACCTGCGCCGCATCTACCTCGGCTGCAACGTCGCCGTCGATGCCGGCCTGTACACCTTCACCTTCGACAGGACCGGGCAGGTGGTGCCGGCCCGTTATACCTTTACTTACCGATGGGATGGGGAGCAGTGGCTCATTACAAGCCATCATTCTTCGGTGTTGCCGGAGTAGCCGTGAAAAAGCGGGAGTTTGCCGCCTATCTCAAGTTATGGCGCCGACTCGCTGGACGCGCGCCGGCTGGACTCGGACATTAAAAAAACAGGCCGCGACCTGTGGGGTTCGCGGCCTGCTGCTGTTCAGGACAAGCTGTCTTCTTACTCCACCGTCACCGACTTCGCCAGATTACGCGGCTTATCCACATCGGTACCACGCGCCAGCGCCGTGTGATACGCCAGCAGCTGCAGCGCCGCCACGTGCAGGATCGGCGACAGCAGGCCGTAGTGCTCCGGCAGACGGATCACGTGCAGGCCTTCGCTCGAGGTGATGTGGGTGTCGACGTCGGCGAAGCAGTACAACTGGCCGCCGCGGGCGCGGACTTCCTGCATGTTCGACTTCAGCTTTTCCAGCAGGGCGTCGTTCGGGGCGATCGTCACCACCGGCATCTCTTCGGTCACCAGCGCCAGCGGGCCGTGCTTCAGCTCGCCTGCCGGGTAGGCTTCGGCGTGGATGTACGAGATTTCCTTCAGCTTCAGCGCGCCTTCGAGGGCGATCGGGTAGTGGATGCCGCGCCCCAGGAAGAGGGCGTTTTCCTTGCGCGCGAATTCCTCGGCCCAGGCGATGATTTGCGGCTCCAGCGCCAGCACCGAGCTCAGCGCGACCGGCAGGTGGCGCATCTGCTTCAGGTAAGTGGCCTCTTCCTCGTCGCTCAGGCGGCCGTTCACTTGCGCCAGAGTCAGGGTCAGCAGGAACAGCGCGGCCAGCTGGGTGGTGAAAGCCTTGGTCGAGGCCACGCCGACTTCGACGCCGGCGCGGGTGATGTAGGCCAGCTTGCACTCGCGCACCATGGCGCTGGTGGCGACGTTGCAGATGGTGAGCGTGTGGACCATGCCCAGGCTGCGGGCGTGCTTCAGCGCGGCCAGGGTGTCGGCGGTTTCGCCCGACTGCGAGATCGTCACCACCAGGGTCTGCGGGTGCGGGACGCTGTCGCGGTAGCGGTATTCGCTGGCGATCTCGACGCTCACCGGGATCTTGGCCACCGATTCGATCCAGTACTTGGCGGTGAGGCCCGCGTAGTAGCTGGTGCCGCAGGCCAGGATCAGCACACGGTCGATTTCCTTGAACACGCGGAAGGCTTGGTCGCCGAACAGTTCCGGCATGATGCCGGTGACGCCTTCGAGGGTGTCGCCGACCACGCGCGGCTGCTCGAAGATTTCCTTCTGCATGTAGTGGCGGTAGGGACCGAGTTCGGCGGCGCCGGTGTGGGCGTGCACGGTTTTCACTTCGCGCTCGGCCGGGCGGCCGTCGACGTCGACGATCCAGTAGCGGGCCAGTTGCAGGTCAACCACGTCGCCTTCTTCCAGGTAGATGATCTGGTCGGTGGTGCCGGCCAGCGCCATCGCGTCCGAGGCGACAAAGTTCTCGCCCTTGCCCAGGCCGACGATCAGCGGAGAGCCCTGGCGCGCGGCCACCACGCGGTGCGGCTCTTCGCGGCAGAATACGGCGATGGCGTAGGCGCCGTGCAGGCGTTTCACGGCCTGCTGGACGGTCTCGAACAGGTCGCCGTTGTACATGTGGTCGACCAGGTGGGCGATGACTTCGGTGTCGGTCTGGCTGGTGAATTTGTAGCCGAGATCCGTCAGTTCGCGGCGCAGCTCGTCGTGGTTCTCGATGATGCCGTTGTGGACCAGGGCGATACGGGCGTTCTCTTCGGTCGGCGAGAAGTGCGGGTGGGCGTTCTTGGTGGCCGGGGCGCCGTGGGTGGCCCAGCGGGTGTGGGCGATGCCGGTGAAGCCCTGCAGCTCGGTTTCCTTGATCTGGGATTCGAGGTCGGCCACGCGCGAAGTGCTGCGCGAACGCTGCAGACGGCCGTCGACGTGCAGGGCAACGCCGCAGGAATCGTAGCCACGGTATTCAAGGCGCTTCAGACCTTCGATCAGGATAGGGGTAATGTTGCGTTGAGCTACAGCTCCGACGATACCGCACATGGTTGGACTCCAATAGAAATTAACAGATGTCAATAATGTAGAGCAGACGTTATGAAATAAGCTTTCAGAATCCAACCATTTTTGATAGATTATTTCACGATCCATCTAACGTGAAATATTCTTTCAAATTTCAAAGAAATCTTTATAAAAATGTCGACAGAGCCCCATGTCTTGGACGAACTTGATCGTCGCATCTTAAATACGCTACAAATTGATGCATCTCATACGAACGCCGAATTGGCGGAATTGGTACACGTATCGCAGCCAACTTGCCTGCGGCGCGTCAAACAGCTGACCGAAAACGGTGTTATCGAACGGCAAGTTGCGATCGTCTCGCCGGACAAGGTGGGCGCGCGCCTGACTGCCATCGTCGAGATCACGCTGGACGTGCAGGCCGCCGACCGCATGGAGGAGTTCGAACGCGTCGTCGCAGAGGACGCCGCGGTGCTGCAGTGCTACCGGGTCGCGCCCGGCCCCGACTTCGTGCTGGTGGTGCAGGTTGCCGACATGCCGGCCTACCACGCGCTGGCGCACCGCCTGTTCACCACGCATAAGAACGTGCGTAACGTAAAAGCCTATTTCTCGACCTTCCGCAGCAAGTTCGAGACCCGTATCGTGGTGTAAAAATACGGTCACGCACAAGTCATCCACAGGGGATTGTGGATAATGTGGATAAGCTGTTTACCTGTAAACTTTGCCATCGGCGAAGTAATGCACAGCTCATCCACAGTTGGTTGTGGACAGATTGTGACATTGCCGAATTTGTGAGCAGAGGGTGTCATCGGCCGCAAAAACGGCCGCTCGACGGGGACGAGCACCCGTTTCATGCGTTGTGGATAACCCCGGCAATCAACACCCCGATCATGCCGCAGCCGCTTCCAGCGCCAGAGAAGAAAAGCTTGATAAAACAAACACCAATAAAGACAACAGGCCCGTCGGATCACCGTACGGGCCTGTGGATGACTTTGTGGATGACTGGGCGAAAACCCTGTGCAAAGCCGGTGGACCAGGCTGTGCCCAAGCTGTTGCCAAGCTGTGGCTATACTGTGCGCAGCCGGTGGATTACTTCGTCTTGACCGGACGCGTCCAGTTCTCGATCGTCATCTGCTTCGGACGCGAGATCGTCAGCTTGCCGGCCGGCGCATCCTTGGTCAGCGTGGTGCCGGCGCCCAGGGTCGCGCCCTTGCCGACGCGCACCGGGGCCACCAGCTGGCTATCGCTGCCGATGAAGGCTTCATCTTCGATCACGGTGCGGAATTTATTCGCGCCATCGTAGTTGCAGGTGATGGTGCCGGCGCCGATGTTTACACGCGAACCGACGTCGGCATCGCCTACATAGGCCAGGTGGTTTGCCTTGCTGTGGGCGGCGACCTTGCTGTTCTTCACTTCGACGAAGTTGCCGATATGGACATCTTCGGCCAGTTCGGTACCCGGGCGCAGGCGCGCGTAGGGGCCGATCTGCGATTTGTCGCCGACGCTCGCGTCTTCCAGGTGGCAGAAGGGTTTGATCTGGACGCCGGCGCCGACCCTGGTATTCACCAGCACGCAGTTGGCGCCGATGGTCACGCCGTCCGCCAGTTCGACACGGCCTTCGAACACGCAGCCGACGTCGATCGAGACGTCACGCCCGCAGATCAGTTCGCCGCGCACGTCGATGCGGGCCGGATCCAGCAGGTGCACGCCCTTTTCCAGCAGCGCATTCGCGATGTTCAGCTGGTGGCGGCGCTCGAGTTCGGCCAGCTGCACCTTGCTGTTCACACCGGCGACTTCCCACTCGGCGGATGGATGCGCCGACACCACCGGCACGCCGTTCGCCACCGCCTGGGCCACGACGTCGGTGAGGTAATATTCGCCCTGGGCGTTATTGTTCTTGAGCGCGCCCAGCCAGCCGTTCAGGTGCCTGGTCGGGATCACCATGATGCCGCTGTTGATTTCCTTGATCGCGCGCTCTTCCTCGTTGGCATCCTTCTCTTCGACGATGCGCACGATCTTGCCGTCTTCGCGGATAATGCGGCCCAGGCCGAAGGGGTTGTCCTGCACCACGGTCAGGATCGCCAGCTTGTCGTCGCCGGCGGCCTCGACCAGGCGCTGCAGGCTGGCGCTGGTGGTCAGCGGCACGTCGCCGTACAGCACCAGGGTCGGCGCGTTCTCGTCGACTAGAGGCAGGGCCTGCATCACTGCGTGGCCGGTGCCGAGCTGGGGCTGCTGCAGGGCGGTGTCGATGACGATGCCGGCGTCAAGGCCCCATTCGTGAACCGCACTCGGCACAGCTGCGCCGCCGTGGCCATAAATCACGCATAATTTACTCGGCTTTAAGCTGCGCGCCGTGTCGATGACATGCTGTAACAGCGGCTTCCCAGCCAGTGGATGCAAGACTTTGGGCAGGGCGGATTGCATGCGCTTTCCCATGCCGGCGGCGAGGATGACTACGTTCATAGGCCGTTCTCAATAGAAAATGTAGTTGAATAACATGAAAAAGTTTAACACGCACCAATCGCTGTTCCAGCGCGCACGCCTGCTGTTTCTGGTCGCGCTGATGGTTCTTGCCGCAGGTTGCAGCACGATCCGCTTTACCTACAACCACGGCGATACCTTGCTGTACTGGTGGTTGAACGCTTACGTCGACCTCGACAGCGACCAGTCCGACTGGGTCAAGAAGGATATCGACAACCTGTTCCAGTGGCACCGCGCGACCCAGTTGCGCGACTACGCCGGCCTGCTGGGCAAGATGCAGCGCCAGCTCGGCGACGGCAACGTCACCCAGGACGAGCTGCTGTCCGATTACCGCGACATCAAGGCGCGCACCGAACTGCTGGCCTTCAAGGCGCTGCCCCAGCTGGCCGACCTGGCGATGTCGATCAAGCCCGGCCAGATCGCCCAGATGGAGCAGAAGTTTGCCAAGAATAACGACAAGTTCCGCAAGGAGTTCATGAGCGGCAGCGTCGAGGATCAGCACAAGGCCCGCTTCAAGAAGGCGATGAGCCAGTTCGAGCTGTGGCTCGGCAGCTTCAACCGCGACCAGGAAGCGGCGCTGCGCCGGGCCTCGGATGCGCGTCCGCTGGACAACGACGTCTTCCTGCAGGAACGCATGCTGCGCCAGAAGAAGATCGTGGCCCTGCTGCGCCGCGTGCACGACCAGAAGCTGAACAAGGAACAGACCATGTCGGCCGTGCACGACCTGCTGCGCGACATGTTCGACCGCACGGAGGCGCCGGAGCGCAAAGCCTTCTACGATGCCTATGTGGACAGCACTTCGAAGTTCATCCTGACCGCGATCAAGTTGACCACGCCGGAGCAGAAACAGCACGCGCAGAAGCGGATGCAGGGCTGGATCAACGATTTCAACGCCCTGGCGCAGGGGAAATAATCGCGATCGTGGACATGGATGCCCGCCCTACCTGACTCGGCCGTAGGGTGGGCACCCCGTGCCAACCTGCATGCTATAGTCCGGCCATGCAAAAGAAGTCCTCACACAAACCTTCGTATCCCCGCCGCCCGGGCCCGCCGCAACAGGTGCGCATCATCGGCGGCGCCTGGAAACGCACGCCGCTGCCCGTGCTCGACGCCTTCGGCCTGCGTCCCACACCCGACCGCGTGCGCGAGACCGTGTTCAACTGGATCCGCCACCAGACTGGCGGCGACTGGGACCAGCTCGACTGCCTGGACCTGTTCGCCGGCAGCGGCGCCCTCGGCTTCGAGGCGGCCAGCCGCGGCGTGCATTCCGTCACCATGATCGATACCCTCGGGCCGGTGGTGCGCCAGCTCGAAACCATCAAGGAAAAGCTGAAAGCCGACAACGTCAGGATCCTGCGTGCCGATGCGCTGGCCGTCGCACGCGACCTGGCCCAGCGCGGCCAGCGTTTCGACCTGATCTTCCTGGACCCGCCTTATCAACAGGATTTCCTGAGCCAGGCCCTGCCGCTGTGCGCCGGCCTGCTGAAGGAGGGCGGCCTGGTGTATGCGGAGGCGGGTGCGGCCCTGCCGTTCGCGGAAACGGAACAGGACAGTACGCCGGAGTGGCTGTCGGGCTGGCAGCTGGTGCGTGGCGACAAGGCCGGCATGGTCTACTTTCACCTGCTGAAGTTGCACTAAAACACGGCAATTTCAGCCCCATCCTGGGGCGGCTGCCGAATTTTCAGGCATAATGCGCGCTTATTCAGGTGCATTTCTCCAGGGGAGCCGCAATGGTTGTAGCCGTTTATCCAGGTACGTTCGATCCGCTGACCCGCGGCCACGAGGATTTGGTGCGTCGCGCATCGGGTCTGTTCGACACCCTGGTCGTCGGTGTCGCCGACAGCAAGAACAAGAAACCGTTCTTTTCGCTCGACGAACGCCTGGAAATCGCCAACGAAGTGCTCGGCCACTATCCGAACGTGAAGGTCGAAAGCTTCAGTGGCCTGCTCAAGGATTTCGTGCGCAAGCATGATGCGCGCGTGATCGTGCGCGGCCTGCGCGCCGTGTCCGACTTCGAGTACGAGTTCCAGATGGCCGGCATGAACCGCTACCTGTTGCCCGACGTCGAAACCCTGTTCCTGACCCCGTCCGACCAGTACCAGTTCATCTCCGGCACCATCGTGCGCGAGATCGCGATGCTGGGCGGCGACGTCTCCAAATTCGTGTTCCCTTCGGTCGACCGCTGGCTGCAGAAGAAGATCGCGGCCATCACCGGCGCCGCACCGAAGGCCTGAGCTTCACGCAAGAGGTTGTAAAAATGGCTTTGCTGATTACCGACGACTGCATCAATTGCGACGTGTGCGAGCCCGAGTGCCCGAACGACGCCATCTCGATGGGCGCGGAGTATTACCAGATCGACCCGCACAAGTGCACCGAATGCGTCGGCCACTTTGACGAACCGCAGTGCGTGGCACTGTGCCCGGTCGCCTGCATCCCCTTCAATCCGGAGTGGCGCGAAACCCGCGAAGAACTCCAGGCCAAGTACGAAAAGCTGACCGCCGCCAAGGCCGCAGCCTGAGAGCGTGCTTCAAGTTCGGGCCGGCGCCTGCCGGTCCTTCCCCCGTCGACTATGACATTCGCGCAACACTGCGCCGCCATCCGCCGGCGTCCGTGTTGCACAGCAAACTTCCGCTTTTCCTCTCCGGCGACGTCGGCATGACTGTCGCTTGTGCACCCGCAGCATCGAAATAGTTCCGAATATTTAATTTGGGCAAATTGATTGGTGCTATATTTGTTATCAAAAAAATAGCACGTCCATTCTATTTTGATGGGAACGGGGAGACATATGATTAGGAATATGCGGATCGGCCAGCGCCTGGCCGTGGGCTTCGGCTTCGTGATTGCCTTGCTGGTGCTGTTGGCGGCGATCTCCTGGCTGCGGATGGAAAGCCTGAACAAGGAGATGGAAACGCTGGTGCGGGTGCGCTACGCGAATACGGTGGCCGCCAACCTGGTCAAGGAAGACGTGAGCGAAGCCACGCGCAGCATGCTCAACGTCCTGATCATGAGCGACCCCGACCAGATCAAGAAGGAACTGGCCAATACCGAAGCGCGCAGCGCCAAGGCGACCGCGGCGGTGGCGCAACTGGCCAGGCACGTCGGCGATGCCGAAGGCGAGGGCATCCTGAAGGCGATCGCCGCCATCCAGGACAAATTCCTGCCGGCCCAGACAAAATTCATCGGCCTGGTCAACGAAGACAAGAAGGACGAGGCCATGGTGAAATTCATGTTCTCGCTGCGTCCCCAGCAAACCCGTTATTTCGAGCAGCTCGACAAGTTCGTCGCCTACCAGAACGCGGCCATGAACAAGGCCGGCCAGGATGCCGCCGCCGTCACCCGCCGCACCCAGATGCTGATCCTGCTTCTCGCCGGCGCGGCCTGCCTGCTGTCGCTCGGCGTGGCGGTGCTGTCGACGCGCAGCATCACCGGGCCGCTGGCTCAGGTGGTGGAGATCGCCCGCCGCGTCGCCGACGGCGATCTCACCAGCGACATCGCCGTCGACAGCCGCGACGAGGCCGGCCAGATGATGGAAGCGCTGCGCCACATGAACGACAGCCTGATCCGCATCGTCGGCGAGGTGCGCACCAGCACCGAATCGATGGCCGGCGTGACCGGTGAAATCGCCAGCGGCAACCTCGACCTCTCGAGCCGCACCGAAGCCCAGGCCAGTTCCCTGGCCCAGACCTCGAGCTCGATGCGCGAACTGACCGATACCGTGCAGCAGAACGCGGACAACGCGCGCCAGGCGAATACGCTGGCGGCCCAGGCTTCCGAAGTGGCGGCGCGCGGCGGCTCCGTCGTGTCGCACGTGATCGCCACCATGGCTTCCATTACCGGTTCCTCGAAAAAGATCGTCGACATCATCGGCGTGATCGACGGCATTGCCTTCCAGACCAATATCCTGGCCCTGAACGCCGCGGTGGAGGCGGCGCGCGCCGGAGAACAGGGACGCGGCTTTGCCGTGGTGGCGTCCGAAGTACGCAACCTGGCCCAGCGCTCGGCGGCGGCGGCGAAGGAGATCAAGTTGCTGATCAGCGATTCTGTGGATAAAGTGCATGAAGGCAGCAGCCTGGTCGAGCAGGCCGGCGTGACGATGGCCGAGGTGGTCGAGAGCGTGCGCCGCGTGACCGACATCATGGGAGAAATCACGGCCGCCAGCGTCGAGCAGAGCGCCGGCATCGCCCAGGTCAGCCAGACCATCGTCGAGATGGACCAGACTACGCAACAGAACGCGGCGCTGGTCGAGGAGGCGGCAGCAAGCGCGTCGACGATGCAGGAACAGGCGGCGCGGCTGGCGCGTGCGGTCAGCGTCTTCAAGCTCGACCAGGATACTGCGCAGGCGCCGTCCCACCTGTCGTCCGAACCCCGGCTGACGCTGGGCTAAGCCATTACTAATGCATTACCGTTCATTCTGAGGAGACACACATGACTTCCATTTCCAATACCTCCTTTGCGCGCCGGCTGGTCGTCAAAGGCATGATGGCCGGCGCCCTGCTGGCCGCCGCCATCAGCCTGCCGGCCCAGGCGTCGGTCGACGTCAGCGGCTACAAGTTTGAGGACACCGCCAAGGTCGCCGGCAAGGACCTGAAACTGAACGGCGCCGGCATGCGCACCAAGCTGATCATCAAGGTCTATGCCGCCGGCCTCTACCTGCCGGAAAAGAAGACCGCCACCGCCGACATCATGAAACTGGAAGGCCCGCGCCGCGTGACCCTGCAGATGGCGCGCGACATCTCGTCCGAAGACTTCGGCAAGGCCTTCATGGATGGCCTGAACGAAAACGTCGACAAGGCCGAGAAGCAGAAGATCGTGGCCCAGATCGGCAAGATGGGCGAGCTGTTCGCCTCGGTCGATGCTCTCAAGAAGGGCGATGTGCTGCATCTGGACTGGATTCCGGGCACCGGTACCCAGGCTGAGCTGAACGGCAAGAAGCTGGGCGACCCCATCCCCGACATCAACTTCTACAACGCCATCCTGCGCATCTGGCTGGGCGACAAGCCGGTCGACCGCTCGCTGAAGCCGGCCCTGCTCGGCGAAGCCAAGTGATTTAAGACCCTCGCATCATCCTGGTTCGACGCGGCCCCGGGCAACCGGCGCCGCGTTTTTTTTCGCCCTGATTTTTTTACTGCGCAGCTGCCGGATTTCCGGATGAGGCCGGCCCCCATCAGGCATGCCGAGGCCGCTGGCGGCGCATGTCTTCGATAAGATCGAAACTACGATAATTCAACCACACATAGCGACTCTTCTTGAACTTCTTTCTTAGTAGCGATATCTCATCATTAAATTACGCGCATCTGCATCGTTCTAGCCGTCACATCGTCTATCAGGAAGCTGCATCGACTGTCTTACGCAGAATGCCAATGATGAAATCATCCTCTCTTAAAATCACTACAAAACTCATCAATATTTATGCATCATGCATTTTTATGAATATTCGAATTTATGCGCCATGCATACGATATCGACTAATTGTTAAATCGGTTGCTTAAAAAATCCCCAGAAAACCGGAGCGACCGGAAGTCGACCGCGATTCTTCATTCCCACTCAGGGCGGGCAGGAAACGAGGGGGTGAACGGGGTGAACGGACGAAAAAAAAGGCGCTGTTCGCGCTAAGTGTTGAATCTGCCCAGCGCCGCTCTCAAAAAGGCGTCTGGACTGGCAATGCGCTGGCCATCCAGCGCCCAGCGCCAGCCGAAGTAGTGGTCCAGGTAACGGCTGGCGATGCCGCGGAAAGGCAGCAGCCAGGTGCGCATCCGGCTGTGATAGGCGTTCACGTT